>JAIDKP010000221.1:0-1055 GCA_029051445.1 Muribaculaceae bacterium
CTCGTCGACAATGCCGCCGGCGCCTTTTATGTGGGAACTTCCTATCTCAAATGCAACTATATGGAGAGGCATGCGGTAAAGTGGGGTGATGTTTAAACTGGTTGAATGAAGAGAGTGTGTGGGGCTATTTCTTTTTTGCTATGGCGGGGGTGTTGTCGCCCGAGGCCGCATCGGTGGTGAGCATGTTGTCGAGAGTCTCTCCCTCGGGATCGACAAGCTCTTTTTCGGCGATCTGCGGTGTGGCTCTTTTTTTTGCTTTTGTGGCTACGACCTGTCCCGAAAATTTGACCGAGATGGTGTCGTAGTAAAGCCACCCCTTTATCGGGAGAACCTTGCGGTACATGGTGATCAGACGCTGGAACTTGTCGGCGGTGTTGTCGTCGCGGGGATCGCCGAGATTGACGACATGACCGCGTATCGATGGAATGAGCAGAACGTCGCCGGTCGCTGTGACCTTCAGGGAGGTCGTGAGACTGTTGAGAAGCGAGTCGGACGCGATGTGCTGCATGAGCGGAAGCAGATCCACGGCATCGATCTTGCTGTTGTGTCCGAGATCTCCCGTTACCACCGGCACATCCACGTGGTAGCGTGCGTCGGCAGTGAGGCGTTTCCCGGCCCGGTTTATGTAGTAGGAAGAGGATCCGTCGGAAGAAAAGACCCTTGCCACCGGTATCATCGGGACGACATCGATGTGGATGCGTCCGGTCTGTGAGCAGGTTACGCGGGCAGTTTCGATATTGACCACATCGCCGAGACGACGCTCGATGCCGCGCAGATCGATATGTGAGACCGGAGTGGTGTCCGAAGGCATGTCGGTCAGTTCCGAGCTGATGCCGTCGACCGTGACGAAATTACGACCCGTGTGGTCGTTCCCCGTGATTCTGATCTCCACACCGGTCACTTTGTCGAGAGCGGCCATATCCTGGGAGGCACCCACGGCAAAGACGAGGTAGCCTGCAAGGACCACCGACAGTGCGCAGCGTATGATGGCTTTACGTGTCAAGAGGCGAGGTTGGTGTTTGTCTGAGCTTCAAGGCCGCTGATCCACTCCGGGA
>JAIDKP010000221.1:1065-4016 GCA_029051445.1 Muribaculaceae bacterium
CGGGATGTAGTCGGGCAGATCGCCGGCTCCCGCAGTCAACAGGATTTCAAAGTTACGTTTTTTTATTGTTTTTGCGAAATCTTCTTTGTCAATGAGCATCTTTTCAGATCCATTGATGAGATCGAGGATCGTTTGAGACGATATACCGGGAATCGGCTCCTCGCGGGCCGGATAGAGAGATATCATTACCACTTCGTCGGCCAGCGATAGCGCGTCGGCAAACTGCGGGGCGAAATCGCGGGTGCGAGTATAGAGATGTGGCTGAAAGGCAACGGTGAGTCTTCGGCCGGGGTAGAGCTTGCGCATCGACATGATCGAGGCGCGCAGCTCCTCGGGGTGATGCGCGTAGTCGTCGACGATCACTCTGCCGCCCGGGCGCTCTTCGCGCCAGCGCAGCTCAAAACGCCGTTTCGGCCCCATGAATGAAGCCATCGCTTCGCGGGCGCGGTCGACGTCCATCTTGCCGGTGAGCCAGCATGCTGCTACGGCAGCTACTGTGTTGTCGATGTTGATCTCGACCGGCACTCCGGGGGAGAAATCCTCCAGAACTGTGCCGTCTGGCATCTGGATATCAAACAGGACACGACCATAGGAATGGCGGATGTTTATGGCACGGAACTGTGCGTCGGCATCAGTGCCGTAGGTGTAGACGGTAACACCATCGGTTACACGCGGCTGCATTTTCAGACCGGTGTGCATCACCAGAAAACCGCCGGGGCGGATGAGTGATGTGAAATGCGAGAAACTTTCGAGATAGGCCTCCTCTGTGCCGTATATGTCGAGATGGTCGGGGTCGGTGGCCGTGACCACTGCGATCCAGGGCGACAGCGTGTGAAACGAGCGGTCGAACTCATCGGCCTCGATCACAGTCCAGGGCGAATCGGCCGATAGAAGGAAATTGCTGTTGTAGTTGCGAAGCACGCCTCCGAGAAATGCATTGCATCCCACACCCGGAGTTGAGTGGAGTATATGGGCGGCCATGGACGATGTCGTTGGCTTGCCGTGGGTGCCTGCAAAGCATATGCCGTGGCTCGAGCGGGTTATGTCGCCGAGAAGCCGCGAACGCTTGATGACCTCAAAGCCGTTGCTGCGGAACCAGCACAGTCCGGGATGTGACTTCGGGATGGCCGGTGTGTATATAACGAGCGTTTCCGACGGATCGCGGAAACGGACCGGAATAGCCTCGGCCGAGTCGTCGAATGTGATCTCCACGCCTTCGCTTGCGAGCTGCGAGGTCAGTTCGGTGGGAGTGCGGTCATAGCCGCCGACTTCCATCCCTTTTGAGAGGCAGTACCGCTCAAGCGCGGCCATGCCTATACCTCCCGCTCCTACAAAAAATGCTTTCTGTTTCATTGTTGTTTCGGCTTATGTGGTTTTACAGTCGCGGGCGAGTCCTACGGCAAGCTCGGCAATGCGGTTGTCGGAGTCGGCGAGACCCATTGCGGCTGCAGCGGCTCCCATTGACTCGAGCCTGGCTGAGTCGCCGATCAGATCGTTGACAATCATGCCGAGCCGTCCCTCGAGAGATGCGTCAGGCTCCATTGCTGCCGCTCCGCGTGAAGCGAGAGCCATGGCGTTGTGGGTCT
Source organism: Muribaculaceae bacterium (assembly GCA_029051445.1). Classification (GTDB taxonomy): domain Bacteria; phylum Bacteroidota; class Bacteroidia; order Bacteroidales; family Muribaculaceae; genus JAFLTL01. The sequence goes on from JAIDKP010000221.1 coordinate 2,652, forward strand.
GGTGGTCTTCGGCCACATTAGGCGACGGCACAAGCAGTGCGGTCGCGCCGGTGGCCTGTATCTCGGAGATGGTGCTGGCTCCCGCACGTGCCACGATCAGGTCGGCGGCGGCATATACCAGATCCATGTGGTCAAGAAACTCCACGATCTTCACTCTCTCATCGGGGTATTTATCGGCAAGATGCCTGTATTCACCGATATAGAATCGGCCGGTCTGCCACAGCACATTGCTCCCGGCCGAAATGATCTTGTCGAGATCTACCGCCATGCTGCGGTTGAGTGTGCGTGCGCCGAGACTGCCGCCGGTCACTGCGATGAGCTTTCGGTCAAGGCTGAAGCCGAGTCGTCTCTTGGCTTCGTCACGTGAAATGGCTTTGGCACCTTCGACACCCTTCTTGCGAAGCGGGTTGCCGGTCACGGTGATTCTGTCTGCCGGGAAGAAGCGGTCCATGCCGTCATAGGCGACACATATGCATGAGGCTTTTTTTGCCAGAAGCTTGTTGGTTACTCCGGCATAGGAATTCTGTTCCTGAATGAGAGTGGGAATGCCTCGCCGCTGAGCTTCTTTCAGCACAGGTCCCGAAGCGTAGCCGCCTACACCGATTGCGATGTCGGGGCGAAACGTGCTAACGACACTGCGTGCCTTGAGCATGCTTTTTACAAGCTTGACCACTACACCGAAGTTGGCGAGCATGTTTGAGCGTGAGAACCCGGCGACCGGGAGTCCCACAATCTTATACCCGGCTGCGGGAACGCGCTCCATCTCCATGCGTCCCATAGCTCCGACAAAAAGAAATTCCGCTTCGGAGTCCAGTCGGCTTATTGCATCGGCAATGGCGATCGCCGGAAAAATGTGGCCGCCTGTGCCGCCTCCGCTTATCATGTATTTCATAGGCGAGTAGCGTTTTCTGCCCGCATTTCTTCGGGAAGTGAGTTCATTTCGTCCTTGATATCCTGACGCTTGTCCGTCTGTACGGCAAATCGACTGACACTTAGCATGATGCCGAATGCGATGGATGTGATGAGGATCGATGAGCCCCTTTGGAGATGAGAGGAAGCGGCTGACCCGACACCGGGAACACGCCAGTGACAATGGCCATGTGGAAAAAAGCCTGGAAAGTGATCATCAGGGCGCACCCGATCACAAGCATGGCCGGGAATGCGCGCCGGCATTGCGACGCGACATGGCCGGCATGGGCGAGAAGCGAGAGATAGATCGCAAGCAGCAGAAGTCCTCCGAGCAGCCCGAGGTCCTCGACCACAATCGAAAAAATGTAGTCGGAGAAGGCGAGCGGAAGTCGGGATGTCTCGCGCGAGTTGCCGGGCATAACCCCGAATATGCCGCCGTTGGCCTGAGCCATGTAG
>JAIDKP010000222.1 GCA_029051445.1 Muribaculaceae bacterium
ATACTCCACGATCGGGTCACCCATGCGTCCATGCGCCATATTGATCATTGCGGCTGCAGAAATGGAGTCGGCGTGGCCTCGTGTGACGAACTGCTGTATCACATTGACCGGATAGACGATATTGCCGGAATGCTCGAGTGCCGTGATGAGCTCGTCGGGCACCCCCATCTGACCGGTGAGTATAATGTGCGGTGCCTTATTGTCCCATTTTCCGTTTTTCTTCAGCCAATCCTCATAGTCGCTTACTGAAGCGAAATTGAGATTGTCGTTTTCAGACGGATAGTAGAGCAGTGATGATGCGGACAGGACTGGATCGCCCGGCTCTGCTGCAAATAGTTTTTTACCGTCGATGAATCGGCGGACATAGCGGAGCATGTTGCGGTAGTTGGCACGTCCGCCGACAAGATACTGGCGCAGAAACTCATTGTCGATCGAATCCACCGAAACAATCTGGTTCTGTGGATTTGTCGCAGCAGTGGTTATGACAGGAGTTCCAGACTCAGCGGCTCCGACAAGAGCCTGCCGCTGCCCATCGGTTACGCGCAGTCCCATACCGTTGACAAAGACCATGTCATAGTCACCGGCATCTTCAAGATCTTCGGCTGCAAGCTCGGAAATCTTTACAAACGATCCGTCGTTGGCTTTCGATATCTGACCGAGTGTGATGGCCTGATAGTTGACAAACGCGATTTTTGTCGGTGCCGCAAGGATATTCCACAACAAAACGGCTGCGCCTAAAATCAAGGCGCAACCAGTGATAAGGAAAATATTACGTTTACTCATTCGTTGAATCACTTAGAGCTTATTTAAATATGTCGTCGATGTCGAGCGAAAGTCCAACCGACCATGTGCGTCCTATCGTCGGTGCCGAGTTCCAATAATAGACCTTGGGTCTGTAGTCAAAAAGGTTCTCGACAATGAAGTTGACTTTTATGCCTTTCCATACGCTCTGTTGCAGGGTGAATTTCCACAGCGAGTAGGCTCCGTCGGTTTCGCTCCGGCTTTCGGGCTTGGCGAGGTAACGTCCGGAAAGTGATGCATATAGGCGGTATGAACTACAGAACTGCCGGTCGTAGTCGACACGCCATGTGGCAGAGTGCGGACGTGGCTGCGTGAACTGTGAGTCGATCGAGCGTCCGGCGACGTGCAGGTAGTTGTAGCTTGCCGACACGCCGAGTCCGATGATGGAACGGTAGCGTGCGTTTACATCGAGTCCGGCAACCTTGACTCCTTTTTCGTTGCAGTATATGGCACCTTCCTCACGTGAGTCATCGCCGGGGAAATCGGTCGTGGTGATGCGGCTGTTGTAGTAGTTGTAGTAGCCAGTCGCGGTGAAGCTGTAGGATCCTCCGAGTCGGCCTCTGCGAATCTGGCCGGTGCGCTCGAGTGCGAGGTTGAAGTTGTGGCTTCGCTCTGGCTTCAGATCCGGGTTGCCATAGATCATCTGTATGCCGGCCATGTCGAAGCACATATACATCTCCTTGAGTG
>JAIDKP010000223.1 GCA_029051445.1 Muribaculaceae bacterium
TCTATAACGTTGACACGTGCCATGAATTTTTTTAATGAGGGAAAATTTTTTCGGCTGCAAACTTACCGATTTTTACTCCCTTATGTGAACTTGACGATGTTAAAATATTAAAAACATAAAAAAGTTAAAGGAATGGGCTATATTCCGGCAGATTCTATAAGCAAGATTTATTACTTTCGCGTAAAACTGTCGGCACCGAGTCGTCGGTTACCAAAGATTTATACAATAACAATCATGAGCAGACAGAAAAAGTATCTACTCCAAGAAGATCAGATACCTACGCAATGGTATAACATACAGGCCGATATGGTCAATAAACCGATGCCTATGCTGCATCCGGCGACCCGCGAGCCCATGAAGGCTGAAGATCTTTATCCGATTTTCCCTGAGGAATGTTGCCGTCAGGAACTTAATACTACCGACCGCTGGATCGACATTCCTGAGGAGGTACTTGAAAAATACAAGTTCTATCGTGCGACTCCTCTCGTGCGTGCCTATGAACTTGAAAAAGCTCTTGGCACACCGGCCCGCATATACTTCAAGAATGAAAGCACCAATCCTCAGGGCAGTCACAAAATAAACTCTGCGCTTCCGCAGTGCTATTATGCTAAACAGGAGGGCACAACCAATGTCACCACCGAGACCGGCGCGGGGCAGTGGGGTGCGGCGTTGAGTTACGCGGCAAGTGTGTTCGGCCTTGATGCGGCTGTGTATCAGGTCAAGATCACGTTGCAGCAGAAGCCGTACCGCAGTATCCTTATGCGCACGTTCGGTGCTGCTGTCGAGGGATCTCCATCTATGTCGACCCGCGCGGGAAAAAATATATTGACGGTAAATCCCAATCATTCAGGGTCGCTCGGCACTGCGATATCTGAGGCAGTGGAACTCGCGACGACGACTCCCAACTGTAAATACACTCTCGGATCTGTGCTCAACCATGTCACACTTCACCAGACAGTGATCGGTCTTGAGGCTGAGAAGCAGATGGAGATGACCGGAGACTATCCCGATATTGTTATTGCCTGCTTCGGCGGCGGTTCCAACTTCGGCGGCATCGCCTTCCCCTTCATGCGCCACAACATACTCGACGGAAAGAAAACCGAGTTTATCGCTGCTGAGCCCGCAAGCTGCCCCAAGCTCACTCGCGGCGAGTTCCGTTACGACTTCGGTGATGAGGCCGGCTATACACCTCTTCTTCCTATGTTTACTCTGGGGCACAATTTCCGTCCTGCCAATATCCATGCCGGCGGTCTGCGTTACCACGGCGCAGGCACAATTGTGAGCCAGCTGATCAAGGACGGACTCATGCACGGCGTCGACATCCCGCAGCTTGAGTCCTTTGAGGCAGGAGTCCTCTTTGCGCGCACAGAGGGTATAATTCCTGCTCCTGAGAGCTGCCATGCCATTGCCGCCACTATCCGCGAGGCCAAGAAGTGCAAGGAGACAGGTGAGGAGAAAGTTATCCTATTCAATCTCTCGGGTCACGGACTCATCGACATGCCTTCCTACAACCAGTATATCAACGGTGACCTCCAGAACTTTGAGATCACCGACGAAGAGATCAAGGCTAACCTTTCAGAGGTGCCTGAAATCTGATTATTTCACACCGTCGAGGACGGCTGTAAAAAGCAAGCCCCACATCGAGCCGCATTCACGGCAAGGTGTGGGGACTTTTGTTTGTTGAGGTTTCTTGGTCTTGACTGAAGTCGGATATTATTCGGGTATGGATACGGTGACGATGATCGGGCGGTGATCTGACATGGCCGGCTCGTCGATCACTCCGGGATTTTCTGCAATGACACTGACACCGTTGGGGTTGTAGGACATCACATAGTCAATGACTACGTTGGGGGTGTCGGCAGGGAAGGTCGGTGCGGTTGTCTCTGTGAGTGGAGTGAAGTCGGTAGTGATATCCTTTATAAACTGCGACTCTGGCTTTGCGTTAAAGTCTCCGGCAATATAGAATGGTTTGTCGTATTCTTTTGCCAGACTGCGTATGATTTCTGCCGAGGCGTTTCGGTCGTCCTCGGTGAGCGACAGGTGGGTGCACGCAAAGGCGTATTCCGGGAATTCAGCTATGATGATTGCTCTCTGTTCCTCGCGTCCGGGAAGTGCATGGCGTTTTATCGAGATCGGTTCCTCTTTGCAGAGCAGCCCTATGCCGTATTTGCCTCCGCGGTAATCGATGGCCGGGGCGTAGTAGTCGTTCATTCCGGCGGCTTTGGCTATCTCGCCGAGCACATAGACACCTTCACTGCGCGTTGTGGCACTGTCGATCTCCTGTATGGCGACAACATCGGGGTTGTGCGATTTGATCATCTCGCCTATACGGGCGTAGTCGGTCACTTCGTCAAGTCCGATGCCGTTGTGGATGTTATACGACATCATTTTCACTGTTGTCGGTTCTGAACAGGATGCCAGTGCGGCGATTGCGGCTGCCGCCATAAGGATTGTCTTTTTCATGTTCTGTAATGTGATGTGTCGGTTAGATCACTTCGTTGCGCAGATTGTAGTTGTTGCGCAGATTCTCAAATTCTTCGGGGTTGGTCTTCAGTGTCATGGTGTCGGCCATGATGTCGTAGGAACCGGATATTTTTTCCAGAGATATGTGAGAGGGAGTTCCCCGGGGAATGTTTATCCACTGTCCGGAAGAATCGCGGATAATGTGTGACATGTCGAGCTCGATGGGTGTTTCGGGATCAAGCACGTTGTCGACGGCTCCGGCTGCCATGGCGGTTGCTCTTATTTTGCCTTCAAGGGAGTATCCGGCAATGTGCGGAGTCGCGATGGTGGCTCTGTCAAGCAGTGTCAGGTCAATGTCGGGCTCACCCTCCCAACAGTCGATCATTGCACCGGCGATATTGTCGCTGTCGAGTACATCCAGTAGTGCCCGGGTGTCGGTGACCGGCCCGCGAGCGGCATTCAGGATGTAGGGTCGTCGTTTTAGTGCGTCGAAGAATGCAGGACCGGCAAGATGGAATGTCGCATCGGGGCCTTGTGTCGTCAAAGGGGTGTGGAATGTGATGATATCGGCTCTCTCTGCGATTTCCGATAGGTCGCAGAAGTCGCCGCCCTCGGCTCTATGTCTTGGCGGGTCGCATGCAAGTGTGTTAAAGCCCAGGGTTTTGCTCCATTGACGGACTATTGATCCGACATTTCCTACTCCTATGATTCCAATAGTAGGGTTTTCCGGCAGAGTCTGTATTGATGCTATTGCGGCAAAGACCCATTGCGCTACAGCCGGGGCGTTGCATCCAGGTGCGTTCGATACAGCTATGCCGTTGGCTTTGCACCATGCCAGATCTATATGGTCGGTGCCTATTGTGGCGGTTGCCACGATCTTGCATTTTGATCCTTCGAGCAGCAGGCTGTCGACTTTGGTGCGGGTTCTTATTATCAGGGCATCGGCATCGGCGGCAGTGTCGCGGGTGATGCGGTCGGCCGGTAATGGACGCAGGTTGTATTTTTTGCCGAGAAGTTGGGCAACGAATGGCACTTTCTCGTCGTAGACAATTGTTTTCTTCATACCGATACTTTGGCGGCGATGTGGGGGTGCGGGTCGTATCCCTCCAGTTCGAAATCCTCATATTTGAAGTCAAAGATGGATTTCACTTCGGGATTGATCTTCATCGTGGGCAGTTTGCGCGGTTCGCGTGTGAGCTGGAGGCGAGCCTGGTCGATATGGTTGAGGTAGACATGTGTGTCGCCGAGTGTGTGGATGAATTCTCCCGGTTGCAGGCCGCATACCTGCGCCATCATCATGGTGAGCAACGCGTAGGACGCGATGTTGAACGGCACGCCGAGAAACGTGTCGGCACTGCGCTGGTAGAGCTGCAGCGACAGGCGTCCGTCAGCGACATAGAACTGGAAGAATGCGTGGCATGGCGGCAATGCCATGTTTGGCAGGTCGGCGACGTTCCATGCACTCACGATTATGCGCCGCGAGTCGGGGTTGCTTTTTATGTCATTGACCGCCTGTGATATCTGATCGATGGTTCCGCCATTATAGTCGGGCCACGAGCGCCACTGGTAGCCGTAGATGTGGCCGAGATCGCCATCTTCGCGCGCCCATTCGTTCCAGATCCTCACACCGTTGTCTTGTAGGTATTTGACGTTGGTGTCACCTTTCAGGAACCATAGAAGCTCGTGTATGATGGATTTTAGATGCAGTTTTTTTGTTGTCAGTAGGGGGAATCCCTCCGACAGGTCAAACCGCATCTGTCGGCCGAAGACGCTGCGCATGCCGGTTCCGGTGCGGTCATGTTTGTCGGTTCCGTTCTCTAATATGTCGTTCAGGAGTTCAAGATATTGTTTCATATGTAGTTATGTTGCCATTAGAGGTTTTTGCAGCCTATGTCGGCTTGATGTATATGCTATTGCGTTGTTGGGGCATGCTGCTGCGCAGTTCATACATACGACGCACCGGCTTGTGTCGATCGTGTGGCTTTCAGAGTCGATGCAGGAGCTTTTGCAGACATCCACACATTTCAGGCATCCGGTGCACAAGTCGGTGTTTATGTCCATGCGCATCACTGAGTATCGGCTTATAACACCGAGTGTGGTTCCTACGGGGCACACCGTGTTGCACAGAAGTCTTCCTGCGCGTCCGGAAATGCATGTGATTATGGCGAGTGTTATAATTGCTTCTGCTGCTATCCCGGCTCCGACGGCGGCCGCGCCAAGAGTGCATACTGGCATAATTGTGCCTTCTACTATTATGTTGAAATTGAAAAAAGGGTCAAGAAGCGTTACTATAAGGCCGTTTCCTATAATAATTCCTCCGGCTGTGATCAGTAGAAATATGGAGCGGGTGCCGTTGTGCGGTCTGCGGAAGCGGTATCTGTGTTTTCTTTGTGTTGTGCGTCGGGCGATGTAGGAGATCATGTCCTGCATTGTTCCGAGCGGGCATACGGTGGAACAATAAATGCGCCCGAATACAAATGTCAGAAGCAGCCATCCCGCAATAAGCGGAATGCTTCCCGATAGAATTAGAGTGATGATCTGTATTTTGCATATCCATCCGGCGTTTACGGCAATGCCGGTTGTTGTTGCAGCCGCAGCGAAAAACGCAACGGTAACAAGTCCTACCGAAATGGCTATGCGTGTATTTTTTAGGGATACGTACATTGTTTTCTTTTTGTAGGCTTTATCAGCAAAGATAGGAATATTTGTGTGTAATTGGAAATAAAATACTAATTTTGTGGTGCTTCGGTGTGTGTTGCGGTGTTTTTGTGTGTTGTTTTCGGGCGGGGTAAGAGTTAAAGGGTGTTAAAGCATTTGCATGTTATAAAACATGTTTTTACCTTTGCATCGCTTTTCCGGGAGAACGACACCGCAGCGGCGGTGCTCACGGATCGAGCTAAAAGAGAAGATTGAAAAGAGTTACAATAGACGAAGTAGTACAAGAGAGCCGTGGCCGTCGTCAGATTCTGGCCGGTCACAGTATAAACTCTGTCAAATTCTGTCAGCGCAATAAATCAAGACAAGCGGAACCATCCTCTTGATGGCTAAGGACCGTCAGCGGTGATGATAGATAGACGCGTGAAGGCAATAAATAGAATATCGGATTCTGTTGTTTGCGTCAGCGTGATCGATCAGATCTTCTGTGGCAAGAACAGATCCTTTGGTTTGCCTTACTTGAATCTTGAAAAAGAAAAAATGTAAGATAAACAACAACGGAGAGTTTGATCCTGGCTCAGGATGAACGCTAGCGACAGGCTTAACACATGCAAGTCGAGGG
>JAIDKP010000224.1:0-472 GCA_029051445.1 Muribaculaceae bacterium
CTCTGTATCCCGACAATCTTCATCTCATATACCGGCGAGTCGCTTGACTATAAGACTCCCCTTCTGCGCGCGCTCAACGCCGTGGATCGTGCCGGCACAAAAGTGGCGCAGTTCTTTGACAAGAACGTGAAGCATGTGTGCTCGTATCTGGGCTGGGAGCAGGAGTATTTCCTCGTCGATGAGGCTCTATATGCGGCACGCCCCGACCTTGTGCTGACAGGACGCACGCTCATGGGACACGAGAGCGCCAAGAACCAGCAGCTCGAGGATCACTATTTCGGTTCGATACCCAAGCGCGTAGAGGCTTTCATGCTCGATCTCGAGATCGAGGCGCATCGTCTCGGCATACCTGCCAAGACACGCCACAACGAGGTAGCCCCCAACCAGTTTGAGCTTGCACCGATATTTGAGGAGGCAAATCTCGCCAACGACCACAATCTGCTTCTGATGTCGCTGATGACCGAAGTAGGAC
>JAIDKP010000224.1:482-1240 GCA_029051445.1 Muribaculaceae bacterium
TTCCACGAGAAGCCTTTTGACGGTAACAACGGCTCGGGCAAACACAACAACTGGAGTCTCGGCACTGACACCGGCACACTCCTTTTTGCTCCCGGCAAGACTCCTGCCGAGAATCTGCAGTTTGTCACATTCGTTGCCAACACGATGGCCGCGGTACACCGCCACAACGGTCTGTTGAAAGCATCTATCGCCTCGGCTACCAACGCTCACCGTCTCGGTGCCAACGAGGCACCTCCTGCAATCATATCGGTGTTTGCCGGACGCCAGCTCTCCGATCTGTTCACCCGCATAATCGACGGTGACGAGACTCTGGATTTCGCGGGGAAAGAGGGCGTGAAGATCGGCGTACACCAGATTCCTGAAATAATGGTCGACAATACCGACCGTAACCGCACATCGCCATTCGCTTTCACCGGCAACAGGTTTGAATTCCGTGCCGTCGGTTCATCGGCCAATTGCGCGTCGGCGCTTATCGCACTCAATGCCGCAGTCGCCGATCAGCTTGACGCATTCCACGACAAGGTACAGAAACGCCTGTCGGCAGGAGAGGATCTCACGCATGCCGTTCTCGCTGAAGTCCGTGAAATACTCATTGAATCAGAAAACATCCATTTCGACGGCAACGGATACAGCGATGAGTGGAAGGCTGAAGCCGCCCGCCGCGGCCTCGACTGCGAGACCAGCGTTCCCAAGATTTTCGATGCCTATCTGCGTCCCGAAAGCATCGAGATGTTCTCCCGCACAGGAGTATTCTCGTC
>JAIDKP010000225.1 GCA_029051445.1 Muribaculaceae bacterium
TGGCAATTCCTTTTACTGCAAAGTTCTGGGCTTCTGCTGTAAATGTAATGAAAAGCAGTATAAACAGTATGATACTGCGTGTGTTGAAACGTGACATTCCTTTTGTTATATTTGGAAAATATAGATTATCAGTTATGCTGAATGATGCAAATATAACATAATAGGTTGAAAAATATGGAATTTTTCAGGGGGGGGGGTAAATAATTTTAAAATTTTCATTTTTTCATTTGCCGGTTGCCCCGGCAACTCCATATTTTATGTTTTTTTAGAGCGATTGACGGGCGGGCGGTTGTTATTACAGTTGTAGTTTTATATATTAGTAACGTGAATAAAAAGTATAATTGAAGTAATATGAAACATTCGTATGTTTTTCTTGCCGACGGCTTCGAGGAGATCGAGGCTGTCACCCCGGTAGATGTGATGCGTCGCGCCGGTCTTGACGTGAAGACAGTGTCGATAACCGACTGCCATGTGGTGACCGGTGCTCACGGAGTGAAATATACAGCCGACATGCTCATAGGGGAAGTGCCTTCGAACGACGTGCAGTGGCTTGTGCTTCCGGGAGGTATGCCCGGAGCTGAGAATCTGTATAATTGCAAGGCTCTTACAGATATGTTGCTCAAGCATGCTGCTGAAAGCGGTAAGATCGCGGCTATATGCGCGTCGCCCGGCGTGGTGCTCGGTCAGCTCGGACTGCTCGACGGCAAGGAGGCGACATGCTATCCCGGTTTCGAAAGTATGCTTGGAGAAAAGTGCTTCCATGTGCCTGTGCCGGTTGTGTCGGCCGAGAATGTCGTGACAGGCAATGGCCCGGCTGCAGCGCTGCCGTTCTCCCTCGCGATAGTCGCTGCCACGCTTGGCGAAGGACACGCAAAGGAGATCGCGTCGCAGATGCAGATGCCTAAATAAAAGCGGTTTTCAGATAAACGTCGAGGCTGTGTCATATATACTATAGTACGACACAGTCTCGATATCTTTTATTTTGTCATTCGCGGAAGTAGACGCGCTTGACTCGGCGCGACACCGATGTAAGAATCTCGTAAGGTATGGTGCCCAGTGTGTCGGATAGTTTTTCTACCGGCACGTTGGGCCCGAATATTTCCACGCGGTCGCCTGGCGCGCATCCGGGGCAATCGGTGACATCGATCATGCAGAGGTCCATGCAGATGTTGCCGACAGTCGGACACATGACACCACGCACCATCATCGATGCCGCTCCGTTGCCGAAATGTCGGTCTATGCCGTCGGCATATCCGATCGGGAGTGTGGCTATGACCGAATCGCGGTGAAGCACTCCGCGTCGTCCGTAGCCTACGGTCGATCCGGCAGGCCAGCGTTTGACGGAAATCACTGTCGTGTAGAGCGCTGAGACCGGTGTGAGTCCGTCTTCGATTCCGCCGGGGAGGGTGGGTATGCCGTAAAGGCCTATGCCGAGTCGGCAACAATCCATCTGTGCCTGTGGGAAGCGCAGAATGCCGGCAGTGTTGAGTATGTGGCGTCTGAATGGACGGTCGGGCAGGCCGTCGGCCAGTATGTCGCACATTCGCGAAAATGTCGATATCTGGCTCTCGGTGTAATCATTCATGTCGAGGCAGTCGGCTGTAGCCAGATGGGAGAATGCCGACTTTACTTCCACGAGATCGGCGGGTATGCCACGCAGTTTTGCAATGAGTGCGGGCATGTTTTCCTCAACAAAGCCGAGGCGGCGCATTCCGGTCTCAAGTTTGATGTGTACGGCGGCTTTGCTTCGTGCTGTCGCTGCCGCTGCCGCGATCTCGTCGAGAAACCGGAGGTCGTAGACGACCGGCTCAAGGTTCATTTTGATCATTCCCTCAAGGTCGTGGGTGCGCGGGTTGAGCACGATCACGCGGCATCCTACTCCATGCTCTCGCAACTGCTGCCCCTCGTCGGCCACAGCCACAGCTACGGCTTCGGCTCCCTGCAGCTCAAGCGTGTGGGCGATCTCCACTGCTCCGGCTCCGTAGCCGTCGGCCTTGAGCATGCATATTGTACCGGTCGATGGCTTGAGGTGTGACCGGAAAAAATTGTAGTTTCTGACGATTGCGTCGAGGTTGACCTCGAGTACGGTCTCGTGTTGCCGTGCCTCGAGTTTGCCAAGCAGAATATTTATGGAAGCGGCTGCCGGCCCCGATGAGTTGATGTAGATTGTCTCGTCGGCAAAGTTGAGGTCTCCTGTCGCTGCCACAAGGTCGCTGAATGTGTCGTAGCACTCTACCGCCACGTCTTTGAGTTGAGGAGTACTGCCGAGACCTGTGATGATGAGCCGCTTTACGCCATACTCAGAGACGAGCGACAGTGTCTCGCCGAGGTCTCTGTAGCCGCCGTAGTCGCAGGGGAGTATTGCTGTGAGCGGCTGGCCGGTGCGGGCGGCTCGGCGCACGAAGTCGAGTGCGGGGCGCAACGACAGGGCATCGCGTGTGAAGCGGTCGACTATCACTTTGCAGTTGTTTATGCCTTCAAGCACCGTGAGGCGGGTGTCGATATGCTCAGGGACTGCGGCGGTTTTCTCCCAGTGTGTGTTATGGATATTATCGCTCTGAAGAGCATAAAGCGCGGTGAGCGTGGTGAGTAGGTTGTCGATGTCGGCATCCGAAGAGATTGTCGTGCATACCCGGCGGCTGTCGTTGTTGCCTATGGTGATGTCGAGTATGGTGCAGTCGCAGTCCCTTGTGACTCCGGTGAGTCTCACGTCGGCATCCTTTCCGGTCTTTGTCCAGCTTATAGCTGATATGCCGGGGTTGCATTCTTTTCTGAGAGTTCCAACTCCGGCTGCGATGTCGGCATCGTCGGCGCAATAGACAATCTTTTCAGCCCGACGGGCGATGCGTAGTTTTTCGGCGATCTTTTCGCTGTGTGTGGCAAAACCGCTGTCGTGCTCTTCGGTGATATTGGTTATCACTGCCATATGCGGCTTTATGATTGCTTCAAGCCGATCCATCTCTCCCGGCTCGGAAACTCCGGCCTCAAAGATATGGCAGGTGTGGCCGGGGTGCTTTGCCGCACTGATGACCGACAGCGGTACCCCGATCTGCGAGTTGAAACTGCGCGGATTTTTTGTGGTGTTGACCGGAGCTGTCATGCTCAGCCACTCCTTCACGATTGTTTTTCCACGTGATCCGGTTATGGCTATGATATCTCCGTGGAGTGTGTCGCGGGCTTTGACGGCGATGTCTTGCAGAAATTCCAGCGTGTCGTCGACGTGTATAAACTCGGCTCCTGACGATTTCATTTCATTCTCGCCCTCGATTTCTCGGCTTACGACAAAATGCCGCACGCCTTTGTCGAAAAGCGCGCGCACATAGTCGTGTCCGTCGCCCGCCTGGGTTGTAAGTGCTATAAATATCGTGCCGGCAGGGTCGGTGAGCGAGCGGCTGTCGGTGAGTATATGTGATGTGGAAGATAGATAATTCATTGCTTCTCTTCTTTCAGTCGTTGTATTGCAGTTGCTATGCGTGGCGAGAGTGAGGCCAGCTCTTCGGCGAGGCGTGAGGTGGCGGCTTCAAACTCCATGTCCCGGCTATTTATTGTGCGGTGTCTAAGCCTGCGCGTCAGTGCAAGGCACCGTCGGTCGAGATCCTGCCTGTCGGCAAGATATGTCTCGGCAAAACGCTCGTAGACGTAGTCGGCTCCGACTTCCGACGGGTGCACCATGTCGGCCGCATAGAAGCGGTAGTCGCGGAGCTCGTCGGTGAATATTTCGTAGGCCGGGAAATATGCCACACGGTCGGGATGCATGGCCATGATGCGGTGGCACGCCATGATGAGCGTTGATTTCGACAGCCTGTCGGCTACGAGACCATAGGCTTTGTGACGCACCGGACTGACGGTGAGTATAATTCTCAATGACGGATTCTCCCGGGCAAGCCGGGTGATGAGTCTGTGCCAGTCGGTAGTGATATCTTCAAGTGTCAGATCGGTCAGCTCGAACTCGCTTGCGGGAAGTTTATGGCAGTTGCCGACGATCTCGCCTGTCGCGATGTACCGGAAAGCGCGTGCCGAGCCGAGTGTGACCATGAGCACGGCGTTGTCGTCGCGCAACATGCCGGCAGCACGGAGCAGGCGTGAATTGGCTCGGTCGAGCACCTCGGCCGGATCGGCCGACGAGAACTCTGAGTGGTGACTCATGAGATGCCGGATATGGGCGTGGTCTTCCACAAGCTCATCGCTGCCGTACAGCCGGCCGTCGAGTATGCGGTCGAGTGTGGCCGCCACGCTTGCCGGATTGAATAGTGTGCCCGCCGGATTGATGTCGATGTCGTATAGCCTGTCGAGCATCCGCCGTCCGATCTCTACGGCAAAACATGAGCCTATGGTCACAACCGGGGTGCTGTGGCTTAGCTGCCATGACGGCTTGTCGATATTTACCTGTGTGATCAGTTGCATAGTCTTTCAATAAAAGTCGACCGATGTGATCTCAAACTCGGTGCGCCGGTTGATCTGGTCGGCGGTGTCGCGTTCCTGCTCGCTTGTAAGGCTTTCGATGAACCCGGGTGTGAGCGAGGTGCCTTCAACGAATGGTGGAAACTGGCGGGCCAGACGCGGCGTGACTGTCATCGGACGTGATTTTCCATATCCTTTTGCCGTGAGCCGCCGCGGGTCTATTCCGGCTTCATCTACAAGATAGCCGACAACCGAGCGTGCGCGCCGCAGCGAGAGATCGATATTGTAGGTGTCGCTTCCTATGCGGTCGGTGTGTGCGCTCAGCTCGACTGTTATCGTAGGGTTGTCGCGCATCATCGCGGCGAGGCTGTCGAGTGCGTTGCGTGACTCGGGCCGCAGAGTCGCTTTGTCGAAGTCGTAAAAAATATTGTCAATGACTATCGGATGTCCTACCGGTGCAAGAGTGAATCCGACTTCATAAAGCGCATCTTCTTCAGTGGTGTCGGTCTTGAATTCCTGACGGGCGTTCAGATATCCCTCGGCCGATGCAAGCATTGCGTATCTTATACCGGGATCAAGCCGGAATCCAAAAGATCCGTCGTCACGCACGCGGTTGCGGCGGTCGCTGCCGTCATCTCCGACGATCCTTATCATTGCTTCAGAAACAGCATATCCGTCGGTGTCGTCGACATGTCCGGTTATGGCTATGTCGAGCTGTGGCAACCGAAATTCATATATATGGTCATATCCACGTGTGTCGCCGCGGTTTGAGCTGAAGTATCCGCATTCTCCGGTGGTGAAAACGATGCCGAAATCGTCGGAAGACGAATTGATCGGAGAGTACATATTAGATACCTTCCAGTTTCCCGGAGCGGTTCTCACGGCCTTGAATATATCGAGTCCGCCAAACCCCGGGTGTCCGTCTGACGAAAAGTACAGAGTGCTGTCGTCACGCACAACCGGAAAGACCTCGTCGCCGGGAGTATTGATTTTGTCGCCGAGGTTCACCGGTGTCCCTTTGTGTTCAAGATTTATCATCCACAGGTCATATCCTCCCGATCCTCCCGGCATGTCGCTGGAGAAGTAGAGCCGGCGTCCGTCGGGCGACACTGCCGGATGCGCGAAGTTGCAGAGGGAACCGGTTTCTGCTATTTCAAGCGGCTCCGGCTCACTCCATAGGGCATCGCTGCGTCGCGACACCCATATCTCCAGCCCCGATGTGCGGTCGGCTTCCTGTCGGGCGCGGGTGAAATACATCGTCTGTCCGTCGGGGGTGAATGCCGGGGTTCCTTCGTCGTGTGGGCTGTTTATGTAGCCTTCGGCCGGTTCCGGTCGTGTCCATTCGTTCAGCTCGTTGCGATCAGACATCCATATGTCTCCGTTTTTCTGTCCGGTAATTCCGCTGTGTCCTGTCCCGGCTGAATGCTCGTTGGTCGATGTGAAGTAAATGCGGCTGAAGTCTTTGCCTGCAAATGCGGGGGAGTGGTCGCTGCGGTGCATGTTGAGCATATCGGCACGCCGCACGCGGTAGCGTGTGACACTGTTGCGATCAAGTGCCATCCTGCATCCGGCAATGCCTCCGGCGGCTATGTCGTTTTCTCCGGCAATCGAGATAAAGCGGTTGTAGATTCCGAGCGCATCGGCATATTTGCCTTCGTCGTGAAGCGACTGTGCAAGTCTGAGATAAATCCCGGTGCTGTCCTGTCCGTAGCGCAAGGCATTGCGAAGCATTGCCGATGCGTTTGCCGGCCGGTTTAGCCGCGTGTAGCATGCCGCGAGCCTGAGGGCAATTTCTCCCCGACGCTTACGCTGGTTCCGCGCCGACAGATTATTGTAGGCTTTGCGATAGTTGCGCTGCGCTTCAAAATATTCTCCGCGCTCAAAATGTGTATCGGCAGTGGCGGTGCTCGTGCTCCGGCATCCTGAAAGAGTCACAGATATGACAGTGATGACTGTGAAGAGAAAACTCCGGCAGGTAACCATCAGTCCATGAACGACGATAAAATAGAGTCGGTCTTTTCTGTGACCGCGTTGTCGAGATCCTCTATTGTGATGCCCGAATGCAGTGTGCGGCGTGGCATCTCGGCCGGTGATGTTCCGTCGAGAGCTTTCAGGACTCGCCCCGACGAATGGTAATATTTTTTATAATATGCTTCGCTGAGCGCACTCTTGATTACTCCCCGGCTTTCAGATGCATGTATCATCTCTCCTTCTCCAACGTAGATGCCTACATGTGATACTTTTCCGCTCTTTTTCATGGAGAAGAACACGAGGTCGCCCGGAAGAAGCGATGAGGCGCTCACTGCCTTGCAGTATTGCTGCTGCTCCCATGATGACCGCGGCAGTTTCACATTCATGACACTGCGGTATATCTCCCAGACCAGCCCGGAGCAGTCGGTTCCCGACTTTGAGTGACCTCCGTAGCGGTACTTGGTGCCTATCCATGAAAATGCTTCTGCCACTACCGGCGACAGGTCGGCGCCATAACGGTTTGTGTGCTTGCCTGTGTCCAGCTCTTTTTTGGGGGCAGATACAGGTCTGCTTTTTTCGGAGGCATAGTAGATATCGTCGTTCCGGTAGTTGCCGCGTGAGACAGAGTGGCGCCCCGATCCGCAGGATGTCACTGTGGCTGCAAGCAGGCATGCCATAAGCAATGTTATGATGTTCAGGTGTTTGTTTGCAGACATGATTGCTGTTGTCAGATTTTTGCCGGTATGTTGCCGGCTTGTTAACAACTCAGATGCAAAAATATAAAATATCTTTAGTATTCTGAGGGCTTGAATCGGCAACATTAAAAATATCTTTATACCTTATGGCTTTAATTAAATTAATTTAATGCGCTTGACTTTTAGTGGTTTTCGATGTCTACTTATTGTAACTTTGCATTGGACGAGGGCATCGCCCTGACCAATCACAATGTCCTTAAAACAGCAATCACACATTATTTAAACGTTCCAAAATTTATGAAGAAAACTGGAATGATATTTCTTGCCACATGCGCAGTAGCAGTAGCAAGCTCTCTCACGACTGCATATGTAATGCGCGCAACCTCGGTGGCAGATGGTGACGATCTTTACTATTCATCGCAAGAAGGTTCCGGCAACGGGGGTAATTTCTATACAGTAGGAAGCGTGACGACTCCTGCCACCAATTTCACATCGGCAGCCGAGAGCACTGTCAACGGTGTCGTGTCGATAAAGAGCTATGCCACTCCCCAGGGGCGTGGCGGAATGCAGGGAGGCGATTTCGATCCTTTTTATGAGTTCTTCTTCGGTACTCCGCGTCAGCAGCCCCGCCGTCAGCAGGCTCCGTCGCAGCCGCAGCAAATGGGTTTAGGCTCGGGGGTAATCCTCAGCGCCGACGGCTATATTGTGACCAACAACCATGTTGTGGAGGGGGCCGAGATGCTTGAGGTGACACTCAACGACAACCGGTCGTTCAATGCCACGGTTATCGGCACCGACCCGTCGACCGATCTCGCTCTTGTCAAGATCGAGGCAGAGGATCTTCACGTCATACCTATCGGTGATTCGGAAAATCTCAAAGTGGGCGAGTGGGTGCTTGCCGTCGGCAATCCGTTTGGTTTCACATCGACAGTCACCACCGGCATCGTGAGTGCCAAAGGGCGCAACATATCGTCGATCACCCGCAGCGGCAATAGCGGTATCGAGTCTTACATACAGACCGATGCGGCTGTTAATCCGGGCAATTCGGGCGGCGCGCTCGTCAATCTTGCCGGTGAGCTTGTGGGCATAAACACGGCCATCTACTCGCAGACGGGCAACTTCGCCGGATATTCGTTTGCTGTGCCTACATCAATTGTAAAGAAGGTTGTGACGGATATAAAGCAGTATGGCACAGTGCAGCGTGCGTTTCTCGGTGTGTTGTTCTCAGAACTGACTCCGCAGATCGCCAAGGAAAAGAACATCACTGCAGTCACGAGCGGTCTATATGTGGGTGAGGTTCAGGAACGCAGTGCGGCTATGGAGGCCGGGCTGAAGGAAGGTGATGTCATCGTCGCTATCGACGGAAATGCCACAACCACTACTGGACAGCTTCAGGAGGCTATGGCCAAGCTTCGTCCCGGCGACAAAGCCAAAGTGACTTTCTATCGCGACAACAAGAAGGAAACGGTTACAGTGACTCTGCGCAACAATCAGGGCAGCACCAGCGTGACCAAGGCCGGAACTGTGACAGATCTCGGCTGTGCCTTCAAGGCTGTTCCTGCCGAAACACGGCGTCAGCTCGGACTCTCGTCGGGCGTGCAGGTGACCGGTCTGAAGGATGGTCGATTCAAGCGCGCCGGAATCAAGGACGGTTTTATCATCACGGATATCAACAACGGCAGAGTGACATCGGCCGAAGATGTTGAAAAGATCTATGATGCCATCATGAAGAGTTCCGACGGCTACGACAAGGTGATGTTTATCACCGGTCTCTATCCGACAGGAAAGAAGATGTACTATGCTGTCGATCTTGTCGACGGTGAATAAGTGCACACGACTCGTTCTCCTCTCTCATTCCTGATCGTTCGGTTCTCCGGCCAATGCAATGGTCGGGGAACTTTTTTTTATGGTAGAATTCAGTCTTGTCGGTTGCGGTGATTACGGTAATGTCGTTAACATTTAGGGATGATATAGATGTGTGCTATTGTGTTGATTTTTTGTGTCGGAATAAGGATTGTTCCGGTAAAATAGATAAAAAAGGAGGGCTTTTAATTAAATTGTAACTTTTATAATGCATTGGAATACAGATGTGTAATATACTGAGACGCTGTATGGATGTGGTTTTAGTAGCTTCGTTAACAAAAATTGATACTTTTTTAAAAGTAGAATGTGGCTCAAATCTGAAAAAGTGTGCATATTTGCAAACAAAAGTTTGGCCGGATTGGCGACAAAAGCATAGTCAGCTTCCGGTGTATTTAGAGATAAATATGACATTGCTTAATGAATAAGTAGTAGAGAAACAATCAACATTCTGCCCGGATGTTGTTTCCGGATAAGTAAACCAACATACCAAAAATCAACTAAACAATGAAAAGATCTTATGGACAGACGTTGCTGTTCCTGCTGATGGGACTGCTTCTCTCTGTAAGTGCCTATGCGCAGGATATTTCTGTGAAGGGCGTTGTTCAAGATTCAAACGGAGATCCTCTGGTGGGCGCCACTGTCGCTGTCAAGGGGACTCAGACAGCTGTCGCAACGAATATCGACGGCAAATTTTCAGTCAAAGCTCCTAAGGGAGGTGCTGTGATCGTCACATATATCGGATATGATCCGGTTGAAATGTTTGTGACGGAAGCACCGATGGTGATTGTGATGAACGAGACCACAGAGCTTCTTGATGAGGTCGTTGTGCTCGGCTACGGTGCCGAACAGCGCAAGCAGGACCTCTCGGCTGCAGTAGGTGTAGTGACCAATACCGCCGAGCTTGAGAAGCGTCCGGTTACCTCGACCGAGGCAATGCTTCAGGGTGCTCTTCCCGGTGTGACAGTCACATCGGCCGGCGGTGACCCGACATCGACTCCTTCGATCGTGATCCGCGGCCAGGGCTCGCAGAACGGTGATAATGTTCTCTGGGTTGTCGACGGTGTTCCCGGTGCTCCCATCAACTCGTTGAGCGACATCGAGTCGATCGTAGTCCTCAAGGATGCCGCTTCTGCCGCTATCTATGGTGCTCAGTCGGGAGCCGGCGGTGTTGTTCTGGTGACCACCAAGCAGGCCAAGGCAGGCGAGGCGTCGGTGTCCTATGAGGGACAGTTCGGCTTCCGCAAGGCTGCCAAGACTATCACTCCGCTAAACGCTACCGAGCAGATTAAAATGCGTGAACTTTCCTATGGCAATGCCGGCCTTGATCTGCCGTATGCTTGGAAGGTAGAAAACAACCCCTGGATAGGCACTACCCGCACCAACTGGATGGATGAGATCTTCCAGACCGGTTTCTATCAGCGTCACAGTGTGTCGCTCAATGCCGGTACAGAGAACTTCAACAACCGTTTCTCTTTTGCCTACAACAACGACGAGGGTACTCTGCGCAATACCTACAAGAAAGATCTTGCTGCGCGCTATCAGGGCATGTTCAACCTAAACAAGTGGGTGACTGTGCGTGAGGATCTCACATGGAAAAACTGGGAGTCGCGTTCCAAAGGTACCGACGACGGATACACCGGTCCTATTCTGTCGGCTATCTGGATGCCGTCGAGCGCATCGGTCTATAACCCTCTCGACGGATCATACGGCGGTACGGCCAACGAGGATCCGGAGTATATCGCCAAGTATGGCGAGGGGCTTGCGTCGGCTCATGGCGACGTTGTGAATCCTGTGCGTCTGCTTGAGGCTGAGAATCGCTATAACCGCAGTACTGACCTGTGGTCGACAACCACATTGCAGATCGGCAATATCGTTCCCGGCCTGCGTCTGGTGAGCCGATTCACATATAACATCTATCAGAACAACTACAAGAACTTCAATCCGAGTGTTGACGAGCCGGGCAAGCCGAACGCCAACAACCGTCTCACCGAGTCGAGCTACCGTACCGACAACTGGGAGTCGGAGACAACTCTCTCCTACGATAATGTGTTCGGCAAAAACCGCATCAGTGGTCTTTTCTCTTTCACTGCCGACCACTATGAGTCGCGCGGACTTCAGGTCATCGGTACCGATTTTGCCGACGAGAGCGAGTATCTCCAGTATCTTGAGAAGGCCGGCAATATCGAGAGCGCTACCGACTGGCTGTCGGGTCCCGACGCAAACGTGGCTCTTGTGGCACGTCTCGGTTATGTCTACGACGACCGTTATTTCGTGACTGCATCGTGGCGTCGCGACTATGCCGGACGTCTGCCCAAAGACAACAACTATGGCGATTTCCCGGCTGTTACCGGCGCATGGAAGGTCTCGAGCGAGCCATTCTTCAACAAAAGTGACCTGATCCAGCTGCTGAAGGTGCGTGGCTCATGGGGACGCGTAGGTAACCTCGGCTCGATCGGCATGGGTTACAAGGCTGCTCTCCTCGGATCATGGTACAGCGGTGACTATGGTCAGGCCGGCAACCAGCGTCCTTTCGGCTCGATCGTCTACAACTACAAGTCGGTAAACCCGAAACTCACATGGGAGACTTCAGAGCAGTGGGACCTCGGTCTTGACGTGGATATGTTCAACGAGCGTCTGAGCATGTCGTTCGACTATTTTGACAAGCGCACATACAACCTGATCCAGTATCAGACAATGAACTGGCCGGGTTCGATCGGTCTCGATGCCATGCTGGTGAATCTCGGTGAAGTGCGCAACCGCGGCTTCGAATTCTCGGCCAACTGGAACCATCGTGTAAACAGAGACTGGACATATTTCGTTTCGGGCAATCTTGCTACCCTCAGCAATAAGGTCACCGACATAGGTGTCAAGAATCAGGATGGTTCTGCCGGTGTCTGGACTGGTGGAGGCAGCTTCCGCTCGGTGCTTCCCTATATGTACCAGACAGCTGAGGGACAGCCTCTCAACTCCTATTATCTTATCAAGACCGACGGAATCTTCCAGAGTGATGCCGAGGCTGCCGCTTATGTGGACAAGAACGGCAACCGCATACAGCCTAACGCACAGGCGGGCGATCTCAAGTTTGTCGACTACAACGGCGACGGCAAGATCGACGACAAGGACCGCCAGTACATGGGCAATGCCATGCCTGATCTTACCTATGCTTTCAATCTCGGCTTCACGTGGAAAGAATTTACTTTCAGCTCGATGTTCCAGGGTGTAGGTGGTGCGCAGGCTCTCTATGTGGGCAAGTCGCTTATACTTAGCGATGTTGATGGTAGTTTCAACCGCTCGAAGGAAATCCTGAACGCATGGAGCGATACCAATCGCGGAAGCAATATTCCGCGCTTGTCGAAGACCGACAACAACGGCAACTTCTCGACTCCTTCCGACTGGTATCTTGAGGATGCCGACTATCTGCGTCTCAAGAATATGACTCTCAGCTATGATCTGTCGCGTCTGGTGCAGAAAAGCAATTATCTTAAGAGTCGCCGCAGCATGCTGAGCGTATATTTCTCGGCAGAAAACCTCTTCACAATCACCAAATATTCCGGCATGGATCCTGAGTGCGGTGGCTGGGACGCTCTGAAATATCCCGTGGCACGTACATTCTCGTTCGGTGTCAACCTAACTTACTAATCAAGGAAAAACAGAAATGAACAAGTATATTTTCGGAACAGCTCTGATGGCTCTGTGCCTCAGCTCATGCGACGATTTTCTCGATGTTCAGCCTGAGGGCAATACCACAACCACAACATATTTCACCAACGACCAGCAGTCGATCGATGCGGTTAACGGACTATACGAGCGCACTCATATCGAGGGTATGTTCGGGCGTGAGTTGTTCTGGGAGCAGGGTGCGGCCAATGATATCGTGTGGGGCAGAACTCGCAGTTATCCTACACTTGCGACAATGAAGTATACCGGCGACGAAAGCCCGATCAGGGACTCGTACAATTACTTCTATATGATCATGGCGAGATCCAACTATATAATCAAGTCGCTTCTTGCCAAGGGACAGCTGACGGAGGTCGAGACGCGTTCGCTCGGCGAGTCTTATTTCATGCGTGCGTTCTGTCATTTCTGGATCGCACACCGCTATGGCACAGATCGTCTTGGCGTGCCTTTTGTACGCTGGGAAGACTTTGACGGTGAGTATGACAATTCCATACCTCCGCAGCGGGAGACCGTAATGGAGAATTATCGTCTGATAATCGAGGATCTCGACAATGCGATGGCTTGTCTGCCTCGTTTTGAGGATTATGGTGCCGATGATCAGGGCAGAGCTCATCAGGCAGCTGCTCTCGGCTACAAGGCCAAGACATATGCTTATTG
>JAIDKP010000226.1 GCA_029051445.1 Muribaculaceae bacterium
GACTGATTCGAGGTAACTTAGGGATCGCGATGAGGGAGCAATGAGGCTCCATTGTGACCGAAGAGAGGTTCCGAAATCGCCCGAAGCAGACTTGAAGCTTAAATTGCAAGAGTCATCTCACTTCATGATTAACATCTTGTAATAAGTTTAAATTACCTCATATTATTCCTTAAATCGGGACTTAAAAGAGTCGAGCTTTTTCTGATAGTAATCCCGAAGATCAACCCACTTGTAATAAGCTCCATCAACAGGCGTTACCGGAAGCGACACCTCGCGCTCATTCAGAAGAGCTTTTACAAGAATCTTGTCGGGATCACAGACCTTATCGACCTTTGGACGATAAAATATCAGTTGTATATTTGATCCCATCGGAAATATCTCATAATTACGCCAACGGTCAGGAAGATTGTTAAGATCATTGATCTCATCACCGTAATGCCCGAGCTCCATAAAAACCGTAAGCGGAATGAGAACCGTCTCATGACCGAAACGCAGATTTGCACTCAGCTTAGATGAAACCATTGCCGTATCGGCACTCTGAAGAATCTCATTAAGAAGGAAACGCTGATTGAAAGGAACACGACCGTCTGATGCTGCCGAGTTTCCGACACTTATAAACCAGGACGCATTGTCAGCAAGCCACTTTCTGGTAATTAACTCAGGCGTAAACAGATCATAAAACGACGGATGATCATCATGACTCTGTGCATTTACTGTCACATCAAACAGATTGTTGAACAATGCATTCGAGTCAATATTCGTAGCGACAAAATCACGATCAGTAAACAATTTGTCAAAAAAAGGTGTCTTGTCAAATGGAATAGTATCTACCGCCTGACGGAGATGTGAGGCCTTTCTCGCTGCCTTGAATGATCCCTGATCAAGATCCGAATTATTTAGAATCGGCTGTGTGGTTGTCGACGCATCCATCGTAATCACAAGCTCAGGATTTAAAGCCTGAAACTCGGCGACTTCATTAGCCATCGAGAGAATACATCTTATGACCTTCGTCGATTTTGCATCCACATGAGTTCCAGGAGCAAAAACCGACGGAAAATTATGATACATGCGATTGGCAATGCCTCTATGCTGACGATGACCCAGAGGACTGAGTTCTCCGATACGCGTGCGTGAGTTTTCCAGAATCACACGGAGCTGATCAAGAACCTCTTGGCCACGCGGAGTCAGTTTACCAGACTTTTCTCCGATCTCAAGTTGTTTAACCGGAGCGTCATATTGGGAAAGACTTGTCAGCCATCGGCTTCCATGACGACCATAGTGTTCTATGTGAAACGGCACATACCCCTTGGGGGCCGGTGTTAACTCCGGGATTCCCCTCTCTGGCACCGGATAAGCAAAATACTGACTTCCTGCCTGAAGTGAATCAGGAGCAGAGGTTTTTGTTGCTGCAGAAACTGCAAAAGAGAGCAGAAAAGCTGCCAATAAAGTGAAAGACTGTCGCATAAGCGCTACAAATGACTCTAAATTAATTTGGATATCCAAAATTACTACAAAAAAGTGAAATAACGAAGAATACAGCACCATACTTTGACCTCCGGCCATATACTTTTCAATCCAACTGCAGTGTCTCGATAGACAGAATAGAATTTTCTATAATATTAAAGAAACATTACCAATACCGGAAGCGTTGATTAGATAGATCAACGAAAAAGAAGGCTCAACTCTGAGCAACCCGGGACAGTCTGATCGACACTAAGTCGTTGCGTAATAGATAATGGAGGTTGGAAGTGACCTCCGCTGTCGTAGGGATAATACTCTGAGAAACACACCTGATCCTTCTGAACTAAAGAGAGTCTTCCTGCCCGGATCCCCAAAAGTGCTCGGCAGGAAGACTTTATTCATATGCCTCGGTATTCATACGACGATTTCTGACGAAGCCTTTGTGGAGAATTTCCGCGCTAAGGAAGCTCCGCCTTCCGCTCCTTTAAGCAACACTGATAATTCAAATTCCACGACACATGAACCTTCCTCATCAGTGCTAACCAATCAGAAAAGAAGTTCTGCATCAAAATCCCGGAATTCGACTCTAACGGCACAAGCGGAGGAATACAGACGAAAATGCATGGAAGCAATCGTAAAGCTCTCTAAAGTATATGACAAAACCCTTGAGTAAATCTCAGTTAAACTCTGCTTCTACGTCGCTCATGCTTATGATTCCACAGGAAGAGTGGCAATCACTGCACGAGAAACTCGACCGTCTCATTGAGATAGTCGAGAATAACCAGACCGGTAGTCCCGGCAAAGACTGGTTTGAATCTGACAAATCCCGCAAGCTCCTCGGTATATCCCCCCCCAAACATAGCAAAACTACCGCGACCAACGCCTCATCCCTTTCTCCCAGATAGGCCGCAAAATCTACGTCAACCGCGCCGACCTCGACGCCTTCCTCCGCCAGCACCGCATCGCACCGATAAAATAGTAAACACTGTCATGGCA
>JAIDKP010000227.1 GCA_029051445.1 Muribaculaceae bacterium
TGCGAAAGTTAGGGCTTTGTTTTATGTTTTACAGCAGCTTATAAAAAGAGGCTGCGCCTATTTTGACACAGCCTCCAAATTTTATAATTTCAGATGCAGGAAATTAAAAATCTATTTTCAGGGGGTCAGTAGGAGACGTGTTTCAGGCGGTCATCGATGGCTTCGATCATGAGCTGCAGGTGGCCCTTGAGCGTGCGCAGGCGTTCGATCGCACGAAATTTGTTGTCGATGTTCGACGGGTTGCGTTTCAGCTCTGCCTGCGCAGCATCGAGTTTAAGGCCTTTTTCCTTTACAAGATAGTATAGTTTACGTATTTTTTCTATATCAGTGGCTGTGTATCGACGGCGTCCGGCAGGAGAACGCGATGGGGAGAGTATGCGGAACTGTGATTCCCAGTATCGTAGTGTCGATGATGGGATATCAAGAAAGTCGGCCACTTCGCCGATGGTATAGAATGTCTTGTTCATGGCTTCGTCAATCCATTACATGTGAGGCATTTTCGGCCTGGTGTATAAGTTCATTATACTGTTCGGGTGTCAGATCCTGAAAATAGAAACGCACAGGATTCTGTGGAGTGCCTTTGTAGCGAACTTCATAATGCAGATGTGGTCCGGTTGATTTTCCGGTGTTACCCAGTAGTCCTATCAGGTCTCCACGCTTGACTTCCTGCCCCTTTTTTACCATTATTTTGCTGAGGTGGGCATATCTCGTAAGATAGTCATAGCCGTGACTGATGTCAATAGAGTTGCCATAGCCGTGATTCCAGCCGGCATCTGTCACTTTGCCGTCGCCGGTGGCATAGACCGGTGTTCCTACCGGTGCCGAGAAGTCCATGCCTTCATGGAATTTGCCTGTGCCATAGATCGGGTCTATGCGATAGCCATAGCCCGATGCCATCGTCCGCAGTGATGATTCGGCCACGGGCATTATAGACGGAATATGCATAAGGCGTTCCTGTTGTTCCGATGCTATTATGCGCAGTGAATCAAAAGACTGGATCTGAGAATAAATCTGTCGGTCCAGCATATTCATTTTGTCGTTTATTTCCGCTGCAAGTCCGGCATCGTCAAGAGAGACAAGCCGTCTGTAGGCCGATGTGTTTTCAAGTCCGGCATATCGACGTGAATCGGAGATCGGTTCAGTCTGCATTATGACCCGGTAGAAGTTGTTGTCGCGGTCGGCAATTGCCTCCATGACTGCAATTGATGCGTCTAATCTTCGGTCGAGATCGGTCAGTTGTTCTTTTAGTAGTGTATTCTCTTCGCGAAGTCTTTTCTCTCTTGGCAGATCAATCCAATAATAGAGTATCAGCAAGATGCATCCGCCGATTCCGATTCCTTCCAGTGTCTGCTTCAATATCGCAAGAACCCGTTGCCTGCGAGTGGGGTACACCCTCTCGTAGGTTTCGGTGACGGTATTGAATCGATAGTAGACTTTACGGCTCATGCGTGCTGTTGTGGATAACAAACAAATTTAGTCGCCTTTGATGTCTTCGTAAAGTTAATTTTTTATAATCTTAAGCGGTATGTTGCCGATTGTCGCAGCAGCTTCTGAATAAGAACTGTTAAAGGATCCGATGATCGATGAGCATCTGGATAGTGCAAACATTTCTGCCGCTCCGTCGATCATTC
>JAIDKP010000228.1 GCA_029051445.1 Muribaculaceae bacterium
GAGGAGAGAGGATTGCTTTTATTCAGCGGTTTGTTGGCAAAACCGTGCGTTTCTATTTGGATTCTTCATGTCTTGCAATGACAGGATGATTTTTTTATATTGTAATTCTGTGTGAAATAATTATTTAAAGTCATGGTCAGATATCACCTGATATTAGCGATATCTGACCAAAAATCATTCAATATTCGGTTGCTTTATTTATCTTTTTCGGTTGATTCGGATGTAACCAAGCTAAATTTTATTGGCAATGTGTAGTATACTGCGACCGGCTTGTCGTCGATCGTGCCGGGGATAAAGTCGGGGAGTGCACTGACAACTCTGAGTGCCTCTGCATCAAGCAAAGGATCTACCTTGCGCAAAATGCGTGGAGAAGCGACTTTGCCGTTTGAACGGATGACGAACTGAACGACCACGGTTCCCTGTTTGCCGGCAGTGATTGCTTCTGACGGATATATGATATTATAATATAGTGTTTTCATGAGCTCGACTTCTCCTCCCGGAAATGTCGGCATCTTCTGAGCCATTTTGTGGACTATTTCTCCGTC
This sequence comes from Muribaculaceae bacterium, assembly GCA_029051445.1. Lineage (GTDB taxonomy): Bacteria > Bacteroidota > Bacteroidia > Bacteroidales > Muribaculaceae > JAFLTL01. Next base: position 546 of record JAIDKP010000228.1, read on the forward strand.
GTCGGTGACGTTCACGCCGCTGTGGATGCTGCCTATGCTGTCCGGCGCATGAACAATCGGAGTTTTTTCACTAACTTTGTCCTGAATCAGGGCAAGCTCGGCAGCGGATGTCGCATTGATCAGCGATGCTACTGCAGGGACGCTGAAGGTGAGTACTGCCACGGCGGCTGCCGGAGCGAGTGCAAGCGAGCGCAGTCGGCTCCACTTGGATGGACTTGTTTTGTACATCATGTTGACTCTTTTTTTAAGTTGACTATGATTGAGGCTGTTGGCAAGTGACGGGAATCTCGCGCCAACAGCCTTTTTTATTAAAAGCATCTGATATTGATATATCTCCGCGCCTGATGATATCACTGCATCGTCGGCTTGATACTCATGAATGTTGCGAAGCTCATCGCGCATGAGCCATGCCGCAGGATTGTACCACTGGAAGGTTATGAAAAGTTGTGTGACATACAGGTCGATCCAATGATACAGGTCGAGATGTCTTTTTTCATGTGTCATGATCAGTCGACCGTATTGGTTGTAGTCGTTTTCTGACATGACTATGTAGCGAAACCAGCTGAATGGAGATATATTTGTGTTGCCGGTGAGAACAAGTGTCTGATTTGATGCGATTTTTGTGTGATTGCCGTTTTTTATGACGCACATGAGACGAAAGGCAATCACGGATGTGTGTAGAAGTACAGCCAGCATTCCCAAAAGGTAAACTGCAAACAAAATATTGTTCCAGTTTGTAGCTGCCGTGTCGGGAAGGGGTAATTGTGACGCTGATATAGTGATATTTGCAGGCAACTGCTCTATGTTGTCCATAACAGGCGCATGGGTGCCGTATATAAACCGATGACGGTTGATCCATGCCAACGGAATAATGATTGAGACGGCATAGACGGCCAAGAGCAGGGCACGGTTGAATGCCGCGTGTTTCTCAGATGACAGCATCCATTTGTAGGTGACATACATGCATGTGAGCAGCAGCGATGAGAGCAAGGAAACGGATAGCAATTGTCCCATTGGGCTATTTGGAGTTATTGATTTCTCTGTGACGGGATTCAACGATGTCGATTATTTCACGCAGTTCTTCGATTGAGATCTTTTCATCTTCGGCAAGTGCCGAAACAGCGTTTTTGTAGGAGTTGTTGAAGTAGTTTCTGATCACTTCGGCAAGTGAGCAGCGGCTGAAGTCGCTTTTCTCAGCTATGGCGTAGAAACGATGAGAGTTGCCGATTTTTTCGTGCCCCACGTATTTTTTTTCTTCGAGAATGCGTACAAGTGTTGAAATTGTGTTGAAGTGCGGTTTAGGTTCGTCCCACATTTCCACCATCTCGCGTATGAACAGTGGGCCGTGCTCCCAAAGTATCTGCATAATCTGAGTTTCACGCTCGGTAAGTTTCTGCCGTTTTCTGCCCGGATTCATTTCAGTTGTATTTTGTAATTAGCTTTCAGTGATATCGCAAATGTAAAACTAATTTTTTAATTACAAAACTAATTTAATAGTTTTTTTTTGGGGTGAGATATATTAAGCGAGATATATAAATAGTCCCCAATGGTCACATCGCGTTGTTATTCAGCTGTGATGCCGTATAGCGAGAGAAGCAAAATGAGACGTTTCGTTTTGCGTATCATTATGAAAAGAGTGAAATTGGTAAATGTAGATGTAATTTATGTTAGCCTGCTTTTAGATATTCGCTGTAAATTTGTATCGTCAATGAAATTCAAGGTTCAACTTATTTATAGTGATGAGATTTAATGTTTTGATTGTTGCGGTGTTTATGATAACTCAGGCCCGGTCGATATATGCCGGCGAAATTCAGGTTGCCGATACAACAAGATCGCTCGGCGAGGTAGTCGTAGTAGAGAGCGCGGCCAAAGCTCCCGTGCCGCTGCTTCCGCTTGATGTAAAGATCGTTGGCAGCACGACAATTGACAACAGTATGGAGTCTAATCTGCTTCCGGTGCTCCAGAACCATGTGCCGGGAATGTTTGTGACCGAGCGCGGGATTGCGGGGTATGGTGTTAGCGGCGGTGCGGCCGGGTCGGTGTCGATACGCGGTGTCGGCGGCGGGAATAAGGTGCTGTTTCTGATCGACGGACAGCCGCAGTGGGCAGGTGTGTTCGGTCATTCGCTCCCTGATACGTACGTCACCAATGACGTGCAGCGTGTGGAGGTTGTCAGCGGTCCTTCGTCGCTGCTCTACGGATCGGGTGCGATGGGTGGCTCGGTAAATCTGATCACACGTCGTGCGACCGAAGATGGCTTCAGTGGCTCGGTGCGTGCGATGGGAGGCAGCTACGGTACGCAGAAGTATGGTGCAAGGGTAGGGTATAAGCGACACGGTCTGCGGACTCTTGGCGCCGCAAGCTACGAGTCGAGCGACGGCAGCCGCCGAGGTATGGGATATTGGCTTGCCAATCAATATGCGTCGGTGAGCTACGATTTTTCAAAGCATTGGGAGGCCGGTGCAAATGTCATGGTCACGGAGACGCGGGCTGACAATCCGGGCTCGGTCGAGCTTGACCGTCCGCTTGAAATGTGGTCTAAAATGCTACGCACCACTGCCTCGGTCTATGTGAAAAACCGCTATGATGTGTCTTCGGGCGGTATTCAGGCTTATTACAACTGGGGCAAGCATGATATCGACGACGGACTGCGCAACGGTCAGCCGCGCGACTATCTGTTCCACTCCAAAGACTATAACATGGGAGTGACGATGTATCAGACAGTAAAGCCATGGGATGGCAACGATCTGAGTGCCGGAGTCGATTTCAAGCATTGGGGCGGCAAGGCCTATAACACGCAGAAAGCCGATGGGGCAGAGTCGCCTATCGTCGACAAGCACGTGAACGAGATCGCGGGATATGCTATGATGCAGCAGGCGTTGTTTCACAACGTGCTTAGTCTTAATGCCGGTGTGAGACTCGAGTATTCGTCGCAGTTCGGCAACGAGTGGATTCCTCAGGCCGGTTTTGTTTTTCGCCCACTTTCGACAAGCCGCTTGAAGTTCAGCTACGGCCGTGGATTTCGTTCGCCCAATATACGTGAACTTTACATGTATGCGCCGCGCAATCCCGACTTGAAGCCGGAATCAATGGGCAACTATGAGGTGGAATTGCGTCAGTGGCTGATGGATAGCCGTCTCAATATGGGTATGTCGCTATATTACATAAAGGGTGACAATCTTATTCAGTCGATAATGGTGGATGATGCGATGAAGAATGTGAATACCGGCAAGTTCACAAACAAGGGATTTGAACTGGACGCTTCATACAGTATCGGCCGCGAGTGGATGCTGACAGCAAATTATGCCTATCTTCACACCGATACACGCATTGTGGGCGCGCCTAAGAATAAACTGTTCGGAGAGGTGGCTTACAGTCCCGGCCGCTGGCAGTTCTCGGTAGACGTGATGAGCATATGGGGGCTTAAAACTGAGAGTACAAAAGAGGATTATGCCCTGCTCAACGCTCGTGCCGCATATTCGCTTGATTTCAGAAACCCTCTGACTGTTTTCGTGAAAGGGGAGAACCTTACCGCCACCCGCTATGAGATCAATTATGGCTTCCCTATGCCGAAGGCTACGGTTATGGTCGGCGCTGAATGGAAATTTTAACTTTGATGTAACCAAAAGTCGCCCATCTTTCGTCTTATATTTGTACAATAAAACAAAAATATAAAACGATACAACTGTGACGAAGAATCAGTCTTTTATGTGCTATGCCAAGCAGATGCTTGCCGGCAACTGGGGGAGTGCCGCTCTCGGAACTCTCATATATCTGATAATAATGGGCGCACTGTCGTGCTCGTACGTAGGCGAATTGATATTGTACGGGCCGCTGACGCTCGGTTATGTCTTGTTTATTATAGGGCTATGCGGCAGACACCAGCCCAACTATGAGACATTGTTCAGCGGGTTCAATAATTTCGCACAATCGCTGCTTGCCGGTCTGCTTTATTCGCTCGCTGTGTCGATAGGTACGGCTTTTCTTGTCGTGCCGGGTATAATCATCGCCCTTGGTTTCGGCATGACTTTCTTTATCATGGCCGAGCATCCCAATATCTCGGGAGTCGATGCCCTGCAGATGTCGTGGCGTATGATGGAAGGACATAAATGGGAACTTTTCTGCCTTAACTTCCGCTTTATCGGCTGGTGGTGTCTCTGCATCCTCACTCTGGGAATCGGTTTCTTCTGGTTCTATCCCTATGTCGTTACGGCCAATCTGAATTTTTACCGTAATCTGCGATATGCACGCTGAGTGAATGTGGAGAGTGCAGATATGTGGCAATCGCACGCTTCTTTTTATAGAAATTTTATTATATCTTTGTAGATAGAAAGCAACAAAACGCTTAAACCAAATCACAACAAAATGGGACTTTTTGATAAAATCTTCAAACAGGTGCCCGAAGAGGGCAAGCTCTCGAAACAGGAGGCATTCGCCGGAATCGCAGTTGCAATGGCCGGAGCTGACGGCAGCATTGCACAGTCGGAATGGGACGGTATTGTGAACTACATACGTCGTATGCGTCTTTATGAGAATTTCTCGGGACCTTCGTTCGACAATATGTTCGACAAGCTCTTCCGCATACTCAAGAATCAAGGTGCAAGCGCACTGGTGGCATCTTCGGTCGCCGGTCTTCCGGAGGATCTCAAGCTCACGGCATTTGCATGTGCTGTAGATATCGCTCTTGCCGACGGTGTTCTTGAGGATGAGGAGAAGGATATCATCAATCAGCTTGCTGAGACTCTTGAAATACCAGAGCAGACCGCAATTTCAATCATTGAGGTTCTTATAATCAAGAACAAGGCTTAAATATACAAGGTCAAGTATCAAACCGGAAGACTGTGTCGCCATGGTAATATGGTGATTCAATCTTCCGGTTTATTGTGTGGTGTGGTGGAGGTGATGTAGTTGTCGATATGGCTGTCGGGGTTAAGTGGTGTCTGGTCGCACAAGTCGAGATTTTTCACCATATGCAGCGTGCCTTGCTTGTATTTCTGAAAGTGCGGGGAGGCTATGTGGCTCGTATATGCTTCGTGGCTTGAATATGTCTCCAGTATGGTGATTTTGCATGGATCGTTTTTGTCGGCCATAGCGTACATTGTTAGCACTCCCGGTTCGGTCGTGAGCGAGATGCGTCCGACTTCGACGGCATATTTCATATACTCGTCGAGGTATTGGGGATAGACTTCGATTTTTGACAGTCTGACAATGCCGTCGGGCTGCATTGTGTCTTTTTTGATAGCCATGACAGTGAGTGTGGTGAATAGTGAAAGTGAGACAAGAATCAGTTTTTTATAAAGTTTCATTGCAGGGGATTATATAAGGTTTATGGATTTTGCCAGCCGGCATGCTTCGAGTGAATTTCGAGTCTGTAGCTTTCGGAGTATTGTTGTCGCTGCAG
>JAIDKP010000229.1 GCA_029051445.1 Muribaculaceae bacterium
GAAGAAGGTATATATGCGCCTATCTGGGTGTTGAGCATATGATAATCAAGCGAGGTGTGGGTGTAGCTGTTCTGTGTGCCAATGGTCAGCTGTCCGTGCCATAGAGGGCTGTTCATGTATAGTTTGCCTGCCCATAGGGTCGATTTTCGCTTGTCAGTGGAGTTTACATCGGTGTTGATTGATTCGGGATAGGTGGTGGATATACTGTTGTTGCCTTTCGATTGGCGGAAGTTGCCGTCGAAGTGCAGCAGATATCTGTCGGCGAAGCAGTATTCGTAATATGCTGATATAAGATGACTATATGAGCGAGTCTGCTTGTCAATCTCACGGCTCATGGCAGGAGTGTTGTCCAGCCACTCACCGCCTGAATTATTGAAGCGTCCATGTTCGGGGCTGTAATTGTAGTATGCGCCAAACGACTGTGTGCCATTGATGTAGTTGGCGCCTGCTTTGACGAAGCCGGTGGTCGTCGGATAGGAGTTGTGCTGACTGCTGCCAACTACAGTTTTCTTGCCGTCATAGACGAGTGTGTTGGTGGTACTGCCTTTGGCAAGTGAATTATTGCGATTTATCCTTGCATCGGCAAATAATTCCCAGCTTCCGGTTCTGTAGGCCAGTGCGATATTATCCATTACCGACAATTTACGGCGTTGTTGTAGCTGAAGCTGATCGGTCAGCGATATGCCTTGCATGAAGTTTCGTCGGGTTGTAATTTTGATTACAGCTCCGGTAGTACTCGCATATTCCGCCCCGGGTGCCATGAGTAATTCCACTTTTTTTAGATTGGATGATAGAATTTTCTGCAACTCATTGTCATCGTGCATCGGTCGGCCATCGATGTAAATTTCAACATTATTCCTGCCGGTAACGCTGACGGAGTTGTCCTGCACTTTGATCATTGGGAGCTGTGCAAGCACGTCGAGAGCATTTCCAAGTCCCGATAGATTTGTGCCTGGGATTAACGACACGAGTGTTGATCCGACAACTTTTGTTGCGGGTTGCTTTGCGGTGACTACAACTTCAAGCAATTCACGTGTGAGGCTGTCGGTTGTTTCCTGACTCTGTGCGTGACCTGATCCGGTAACAATAAATGCAATCAAGGTTGCAATGAATGTTCTGGCGTTCATGTGAGTGATTTTTTTTGACGTGAAATTACTCACCGACACTCTGTCAATGCAAAATAAAAATCTGACTTGTGAGACTGTAATTGTTTAATAATCCAATGGATATAGTTTTTAGCTCAGGAAAAATCTGACCGACAGTGAAACCTGTATTAGAATACGCTCATGATATCAGGGCAGACAGTCGCCACAGACTCTTTAAGGCGTGATTTTAATCTTGATTTCCGTTTGTAGATCACATCTACCGATTCGCCGAGGAGCAGACTTATGGTGCGTGTCGAAAGTCCGCTTGCAAGATACACTAATAGATGATAATCGTCTGTCTTGAGGTTTGGGCAGCTGTTTTTGACTGTTATAAGAAGATTGTTGCGGCAGTCGTTTACAGCCTGCTCCATTTTGTCAAAAGAGTCTGTGCGTACAGCCTCGATTTCGCTTTTTACTTTGTCTATAATCGCCTTTCGCTCAGATTTTGTGCCTTGCGATTCGTAGTAGATCTGACATAGCGAGTCGATTAGGGTAAAACGGTTTTCAAGCATTCGGTGGAGCTTGGTTCTCAGGCGGTTTACATCGTCGTAGCTTGCATCTATACGGCTTTTGAGCCCGGAGGCTTCGGCTATAAGTGTCTCGTTTCGCAACGATTGCACCTTGATGCGCTGGCGCATCCATAATATAATTCCGGTCGCCATCAGCAGAATGGCAAACCCCGCAAATATATATAGCTGGTGTTTTGCCCTTTCTTTGTAGAGTAGAAATTCTTTTTCTTTCTGGAGGTAGAGAGCGGTCGCAAGTGCATTGGTGCCGTCTGTTGACTTAATCAATGCTTTAAGTCGCGATGCTTTTTGAAATTCATCATGTCTGTTATGCCGCCTGTAATAGTCAATAGCGATATCTACTATTGTATCGGTCGGAGCAGAGATGTGATTGGCCACCATGGCCTCGCTGTATAAAAGCGCCCATCGCGCCATAGTTGCCGAATCCTGAAATTCAGAAACGTCCATACTGTTAAGTCGGGAGAGGGCAGTATTAGGATCGCTCTGCATCAAGTGCTGGGCTTCATCGAGTGCCACGGGCATTGAGGTCGAATAACTGCAGCCTGCAACAGTCAGTAGTATCGCTATGTAAAGCATAATGCGCATATTGCAAAATTAAGAATAATGCTTAAAGTCGCATAAATCGTCTCAGAAAAATATGAAATAAGACACACTTTATTCTGGCATGTATTCTGGCATGAGGCGTGCTTATGGTGGTAAATGTGCAATAATGTCTGTAAAAACAGTTTTCTGATTTCACTCAATCAGATAAAAAAGTGCGATTTCGGCAAAAAAAGAATCTGTAGAATTTGATTGCAATTATTTTTTTGTAATTTTGGTTTAGAATATCGTCCGTTGCAGAAACATGTAGGCCCTTTCAGTGGTTTCATAAAATTGACAGCGGCTTCATTTTTTCCGCCGGTGGCGGGATTGTAGCATCTGCTTTTACGGACTTTACATTAAACTATATTTATGCAGGATTTTAGAAAATTTGCAGTTGGGCATCTTGGGATGAACGGTCTGGCTCTTGACCAGTATCAGTCGGCTGTGTCGGCACAAGTCACTTCCAGCTACATTTCGCCTACAATTATTGAAGAGCGCCAGCTCAATGTGGCTCAGATGGATGTGTTTTCCCGTCTTATGATGGATCGTATAATCTTTCTCGGGACAGATGTCAACGACTACACCGCCAATGTCATACAGGCTCAGTTGCTTTATCTCGACTCGGCTGATCCGGGCAAAGATGTGTCTATCTATATAAACTCGCCCGGCGGATCGGTTTATGCCGGTCTGGGCATATATGACACGATGCAGTATATCTCGAGCGATGTGGCTACAATCTGCACAGGCATGGCCGCGTCTATGGCTGCAGTATTGCTTGTGTCGGGAACACAGGGAAAGCGCTTTGCCTTGCGTCATTCTCGTGTCATGATCCATCAGCCTATGGGAGGTGCCCAGGGACAGGCTTCCGATATAGAGATTACCGCGCGCGAGATCCAGAAACTCAAGAAGGAACTGTATCATATTATTGCCGATCATTCGGGACAACCGTTTGAGAAGGTCGAGCGCGACAGCGACCGTGACTATTGGATGACCGCAGCCGAGGCAAAAGATTACGGCATGATTGATGAAGTGCTGATCAGAGCCAAGCACTAAACAGAAACCGATGGCTAAAAAGAAAGAAGAAATACCAGGTTGCTCGTTTTGCGGACGTCCGGGCACGATCGCCGATCTTATACCCTCGGGCGATGGCTCGAGCTTTATCTGCATAGATTGTGTGGATAATATCTATCACACTCTTGAGCAGATGGATATGATAGCCCCGTCGAAACACAAAAGCCAGAAAAGGGGCAAAAAGGGCGCGGATGCGGCATCGACTGAGATTACACTCGACACAGTGCCTTCGCCGCGTGAGATCAAGACTTTTCTTGATCAATATGTGGTCGGTCAAGACGATGCGAAAAAGTATCTGTCGGTTGCGGTCTACAACCACTACAAGCGGTTGCTGCAGCCCTCAGGCAAAGATAATGGTACTGACAATGTAGATATTGAGAAAAGCAATATTGTCATTGTGGGTCCCACAGGTACCGGAAAGACCCTTCTGGCAAAAACCATAGCCCGGCTGCTTAATGTGCCGTTTGCTATTGTCGATGCCACAGTGCTTACAGAAGCCGGATATGTCGGAGAGGATATCGAAAGCCTGCTCACGCGTCTGCTTCAGGCGAGCGACTACGATGTCGCACGTGCGGAGAAGGGTATTGTCTTTATTGATGAGATCGATAAGATCGCGCGAAAGGGCGATAATCCGTCAATAACCCGCGATGTGAGCGGCGAAGGTGTCCAGCAGGGGCTTCTCAAGCTTCTCGAGGGCTCGGTGGTCAATGTACCCCCACAGGGAGGACGTAAGCACCCCGACCAGCCTATGATCGCGGTGGATACAAAAAACATCCTGTTTATCTGCGGAGGAGCCTTTGAGGGCATAGAGCGCAAAATCGCACAGCGACTCAATACCCATGTGGTCGGTTATTCAACTGATCCGACCCGACAGAGGCTTGAACGCGAGAACATGATGCAGTATGTCGCCCCGCAGGATCTGCGGTCATTCGGTCTGATCCCTGAGATTATAGGCCGTCTGCCCATTCTGACACATCTGCTGCCTCTTGACAGAGATGCGCTGCGTAAAATACTGACCGAACCTAAGAATGCTATAATCAAACAGTATGTGAAGTTGCTCGAGATGGATGGAGTGAAGCTGGTGTTTACACCGGAAACGCTTGATCTTATCGTTGACAAGGCGATTGAATATAAGCTCGGAGCCCGTGGATTACGCTCGATAGTGGAGACTGTGATGATCGATGCTATGTATGAAATACCGGCTTCCGATGTCAAGGAGTTCACTGTCACACGTGACTACGCGCTCTCAAAGCTTCAGAACGCCAACTTCGAGATTTAGAACCCCGAGACATTAACAGCAAAAGCGATAAGCCGATGACTCCTAACAAAACCAAATTACACGAAGCCCTCAAGACTCACTTTGGCTTTGATACCTTCAAAGGCAATCAGGAGAAAATCATCATGTCGCTTCTCAATGGCAATGACACGTTTGTGCTTATGCCTACGGGAGGCGGTAAATCGCTTTGCTATCAGTTGCCGGCCCTTATGAGCGAGGGGACAGCTATCGTCATATCTCCCCTCATCGCTCTGATGAAAAATCAGGTGGATGCGATGAGATCTTTCAGCGAGGACGACGGCGTGGCACATTTTCTCAATTCATCGCTCAACAAGTCCGCGGTGGAGAAGGTCAAGGCCGATATATTGTCGGGTAAGACCAAAATGCTCTACGTGGCTCCGGAATCTCTTACCAAAGAAGAGAATGTCGAGTTTCTCCAGAGTATCCCGGTCTCGTTCTATGCAGTGGACGAGGCGCACTGCATCTCGGAGTGGGGACATGATTTCCGTCCTGAATACCGACGTATAAGACCCATCATCAATATCATAGGGAAACGCCCTGTGATAGCGTTGACAGCGACAGCGACTCCAAAGGTTCAGCATGACATACAGAAGAATCTGGGTATCATGCAGGCCGGTGTGTTCAAGTCGTCGTTCAACAGGTCCAACCTGTTCTATGAAATCAGGCCGAAGACTTCGTCGATCGACCGTGATATCATCAGATTCATAAAGGGGATGGAGGGCAAATCCGGAATTATATACTGTTTCAGCCGCAGGAAAGTGGAGGAACTCACCGAGTTGCTCACTGTGAACAATATTGCGGCTTTACCCTACCATGCGGGAATGGACAGCGCTACCCGTTCGGCCAACCAGGATGCTTTCATATTGGAGAAGGTCGAGGTGATAGTCGCTACCATCGCATTCGGTATGGGTATTGACAAACCTGATGTGAGATTTGTTATACACTATAATATTCCGAAGTCACTTGAAGGGTACTACCAGGAGACCGGTCGTGCCGGTCGTGACGGAGGAGAAGGATATTGTCTCACTTTCTATGCACAGAAAGACATCCAGAGACTGGAGAAATTCATGCAGGGAAAGCCTGTCTCTGAGCAAGAGATAGGTCATCAGTTACTTGCCGAGACAGCAGCCTATGCCGAATCTTCGGTTTGCCGGCGTGTTTCGCTGCTGCACTATTTCGGCGAAGAATATGACCGCGACAACTGCGGTAATTGCGACAATTGCATTAACCCCAAGAAAAGAGTGGAAGCAAAAGATGATTTATGTGCCGTTATTGAAACGGTGATTGCTCTTAAAGAAAAATTCAAGTCAGAACAGATTGTGGACATCCTGCTTGGCAAGGCTACTGCTGATGTGAAAAGCTATGGCCACGACGAACTTGAGGAATTTGGTTCTTTGGACGGAACAGATCCGCGTTATCTGAATGCTGTCATACGTCAGGCCGATATTTCCGGCTATCTGACGCGCGATATAGACAATTTCGGAATACTTCATGTCACACCTAAAGGAAAAAACTTCCTGAAGCATCCTGTATCGTTTAAGGTTGCCGAGGATAATGAGTTTACCGAGGAGATAGAAGAGGCTCCCGTAAAGAGTGGTGCAAGCTGCGCGGTTGATCCGGAGCTATATTCGATACTGAAAGATCTGAGAAGGAAGATTGCCAAGACAAATGATCTTCCTCCTTATGTCATTTTCCTTGATTCATCGCTCGAGGGAATGGCCACTACATATCCTGTGACGATGGAGGAGCTGCAGAATATTCCCGGAGTCGGAGCAGGCAAGGCAAAGCGATATGGCGAGAATTTTCTGAAAGTCATAAAGCAGCATGTCGAGGACAATGAGATCGAACGTCCGGAGGATCTGAGAGTGCGCATGGTGCCGAATAAGAGTAAACTCAAGATCTCAATCATTCAGGCCATAGACCGCAAGATCGCTCTCGATGAGCTGGCCCTCAACAAGGGGCTTGAATTCAGTGAACTGCTGGACGAGGTCGAAGCGATTGTATATTCCGGTACTAAGATAAATATCAATTATTATATCGACGAGATGCTCGACGAGGATCAGCAGGACGAGATTTTCGACTGGTTTA
>JAIDKP010000023.1 GCA_029051445.1 Muribaculaceae bacterium
TAATCAATCTGATCTTCGGCGAGTTTCTTGGCAAGTTTGGTCTTGCCCAGACCCGTAGGCCCGAGGAACATAAATGTACCGATCGGCTTGTTTGGAGCTTTAAGTCCGAGTCGGTTGCGCTGTATTGCCTTAACAATTTTTCCGATAGCGGCATCCTGTCCTACGATCTCGCGTTTCAGAGCCGGAGCCATCTCGCGCAGACGCGCTCCCTCGGCCTGAGCCACACGTTGCACGGGCACGCCGGTCATCATCGCCACGACTTCGGCCACCTGCTCCTCGTCGACAGTGACACGGTCTTTTTCCGCTTCCTTGTTCCAGCGGTCCTGAGCGGCTTCGAGTGCACGTTTAAGCTCATTCACACGGTCACGGCATGCCGCAGCCTTCTCGAAATCCTGATTTTCGGCCGCGATGCGCTTCTCCTCGTCAACACCTGCAATCTCGGTCTCAATAGCCTCGATCTCTGTAGGAACTGTCAGGTTGGTGATATGCGCGCGAGCTCCGGCCTCGTCCATGGCATCGATCGCCTTGTCGGGGAAATTCCGGTCGGCCACATAGCGCTCTGTGAGAGCCACACAAGCTTTCAGAGCTGCATCTGTGTAGCTCACATTGTGATGGCTTTCATATTTCTCTTTGATATTATTAAGTATCACGAGAGTGTCAGCCGCCGATGTCGGTTCGACCATGACCTTCTGAAAACGGCGCTCAAGAGCACCGTCCTTCTCGATATTCTTGCGGTATTCATCGAGAGTTGTGGCACCGATGCACTGGATCTCACCTCGTGCAAGCGCAGGTTTGAGCAGATTGGCAGCATCCATCGAACCTGAAGTGTTGCCCGCTCCCACTATCGTGTGAATCTCGTCGATGAACAATATCACATTATCGTTTTTGGCAAGCTCGTCGAGTATGGCCTTAATGCGTTCCTCAAACTGTCCGCGATACTTCGTACCGGCCACAACCGATGCCATATCAAGAGATATCAGCCTTTTGTCGAAAAGCACCCTCGACACCCGACGCTCGACTATACGCAATGCAAGCCCCTCGACGATGGCACTCTTTCCGACTCCCGGCTCTCCTATAAGCACCGGATTATTCTTCTTGCGACGGCTGAGGATCTGGGCGAGGCGTTCAATCTCGTTCTCACGCCCTACGACCGGATCAAGACGTCCCTCCTCGGCTGCGCGGGTCATGTCGTTGCCATAACGGTCAAGAGCCGGTGTGTCACCACGGCGTTTCTGCCCGCTCTTACTGCCCGACGCGCCGGTTGTGCGGCGTGCCGAACCGTCCTCCTTGCCCGATGATGGCGGAAACTCATCGTCATCCTCATCGATAACGTCATCTTCCTCCCTGGCCGCATCGTCGATTTGCGACATGCCGTTGAATCCGCGCAACACATCCGACAGACGCTTATAAGTCACATCGGCAGCCTTAAACGGTGTCATGAAATCCATGGCCACGACCTCTGAATTGTGAAAAACAGCAAGAAGAAGATGCTCGGTATCAATCACATCACTACCGGCAAGACGAGACTCAAGTGCACTGAGTTTGACTATGCGGTTGGCTATATCGCTGACCGAAATCTCCCGCACCGACTCGCCGCTCTTGTCAAACAACATTCCGTCGAGAGTCTCAAGCAACTGATAAGCCGAAACATCATCTGCCGTTTTCTCGATCATTTTGAACGGGCGACCCTGAGTGTCACGCATCAGCGCAAGCAGAAAATGAGCGGGAGTCACAAGGCGGTTGTTATGCCTTATTGCCTCACGCTGCGACTCCTCGCGCACACGTTTGAACTGATCTGTATATATCGTATTCATCTGTTTTCTTTTGAATTCATCGTAATCCGCTGCAATAAACAATCGCGCGGTCAATACTTGTTATAACAAGAACCATGCCAAAGACTCTATGGTTCTTCCCATTTTTTATTTTTTTATGTTTAATTTTGGAACATGAAATCCATCAGACTTTTCTCGGCACTGTGCCTCGCGGCATTATGCCACAATTATGCCCTGTCAGACACCCGACTGCCCGAAGTTCCTGCCGCCATGACCGCTCCGGAACAACGCGCGGCCTACATCATGACACACATATGGGACTTCCCCGAAAACCTGTCGTCGCCCGAAGCCGCCGAACAGGCTCTTTCCGATTTCCTCTCCGTCGCACAGGCACGCATCGCACATACCGAAGACTACGCTCGTGCGGTCGCTGCACTCACCGACAAAGCCGACAAAGCCGGGATAGATCTGCTCACTCTTGCCGCAAAATACACATCAGATCCAATGGCACCTTATTTCGACGACGAGCTATATCTGCCCTTTGTCGACGCAGCACTCGCTTCACCATCGGTTCTGAATAAAAAAAACGGCCTGAAAGAACGTCTGCAATACGACCGCGCCTGCATCCTCAAAAACCGCGTAGGCACTCAGGCCACATCATTCGACGTGCTGTCGGCATCAGGCATCACATGCCCCGTCACCGACCTGTTCACTGCACCTAAAAACCTGCTGATACTCTTCGATCCCGATTGCGACCATTGCCGCGAGATACTGTCGGGGCTCTCTGCTTCCGGCTCTCTGGCAAAAGCTGTGGAAACACGACAAGTCAATGTGATCGCCGTGTGGATCGACGCGCAGGACTCACCCGACGCGATCTCAATCCCCTCGGCCGAAGGATGGAACATTGTTTCTGACCGCACCGGCATCATGGACAACGAGCTGTATGAACTTCCGGTAATGCCGTCGGTCTATGTCATCGACGACAAAAACACGATTATCCGGAAGAACCTTGTCGACATAAAAACAATCAAGACCGCCCTTGACCTGACCGAATGACCATGATGCCCGATCCACGTTTCAACCGGTATCTCGAACATGCGCTTGGCGCATCGGAAGCCGCCGCATTGCTCAGATGTATCGACAGCGGAGAACCTGCGACATCCGTCAGAGTCAATCCCGCTAAACCCGCCTCTCTCGACATACTCGCCGACACATCCGGCACTGTCCCCTGGCACAGCCACGGATATTATCTCCAGTCGAGACCACGCTTCACATTCGACCCCGCACTTCATCAGGGACTCTATTACGTCCAGGAAGCCTCATCCATGTTTGTGGGGCATGTGGTAAGCCGCATAGCGTCGCTGACAGGAAATATACCGCTCACACTGCTTGACTCATGTGCGGCTCCGGGAGGCAAAACAACTGCTGCAGCCGACATGCTTCCAGCCGGATCGGTCGTTGTAGCCAACGAGTACGACCGACAGCGCGCGTCGGTTCTCGCCGAAAACGTCGCAAAATGGGGCAACCCCTCGGTGATAGTGACACAGGGCGACACAGCACGCTTCCGCAAAATGCATGGCGCGTTTGACATCGTCATAGCCGATGCCCCATGCTCAGGCGAAGGCATGATGCGCAAAGACCAGAAAGCCGTCGAGCAATGGTCTCCGGCACTCGTGAGCCAATGCGCCGACCGACAGCGCGAGATACTAGACAATATAACCGGCTGCATAGCCCCGGGCGGATTTCTCATCTACAGCACCTGCACATTCAACCGTGAGGAAGACGAGGAAATAGTCGAACGTCTCGTCGAGGAGTTCGGTATGCTACCCGTCGATATCGACACCGATCCTTCATGGGGCATCCTGTCTACATCTGCCTCAGGTATAACATGTCACCGTTTCCTGCCGTCGCGACTGCGTGGCGAAGGGCTGTTCATGGCCGTTATGCGCGCCCCGGCGACTTTAAACCACGGTCATTATCAGCCTCCACACGACAGAAGAGCCTGCCGGAAGTAGCCGACTGGGTGCCATCGCTGATTGCAAAAAAATATGGGGAGACTATTTATGCCCTTCCGCCACATGCACTCCCGATGCTCAAAGAGCTCGAGAGCAAATCTGTCAACATTATTGCTCCCGGAGTAGAGATTGCCACAGTCAAAGGACGCGACATCATTCCCGCCGCACCCCTTGCATTCTCGTCGGCACTATCACCCGACGCTTTCGTGCGCATTGAAGTCTCACACGACGAAGCCATAGCTTTCCTGCGACGGGATGCAGTTGTACTTCCGTCAGGCACGCCGCGCGGGCACATTCTGCTCACACGCTCCGGATATCCGCTCGGATTCGTCAAAAACCTCGGCAACCGGTCCAACAACCTCTACCCAGCCAACTGGCGCATACGCAGCAACCTCAAAGACTAAAAAATCGCGGAAACCGGCCATTGTTAATATCAGTTAAAATCATCTGCAATATGTCGCCTCATCACTCTATTCAGACGTTATATAGAGAAACTCTATATAATCACCGACTCCATGACCAGGCAGAATAAGGATCCTCAGCAAATAAGTATATTCGACACACTGCTAAGCCTGCCGCTTTTCGCAGGAACAAGCAGAACCAAATTGGAGGAAATTGTCGGAAATACAAGATTTCATTTCATCAAATACACCGCAGGACAGCCGATTATAAACACAGGAGACTCATGCTCTCATGTAAAATTCATCATTTCGGGAAGCGTGCGCATCTCAATATCCAACGCCAACGACCGATTTACCGTCAGTCAGACTCTTGATGCACCGGAAGTCATAGCACCTGAATATCTCTTCGGGCGACACACCCAATACCCTTGCAAAGCTACAGCGCTAACTGACACAGGAATAATGCAGATTTCCAAAAACGATTACACGCGGCTACTGAAATCCGATCATGTATTCATGTTCAACTTCCTGAACATGCTGTCGGTAAAAGCACAGCAAGCCGAGGAAGGAATCATGTCACTGAATACAGGCAGTCTTGACGAACGCATAGCCTACTGGATAACATCGCTCACACAAGGATCCGCAAAAGACATCACACTCACTGCACGAAAACGGGATCTATACTCTATATTCGGGATGCAGCGGTCATCATTCTTCGCGGCACTCGACAGGATGAAAGAAGCAGGCATGATCGATTACGACAAAAACACCGACGAGATACAAGTCACTTCCCGCAAATGCCTTATGAACCTCCTAAGACAAGATAATTCTTAGACCGCACATTGTATATTAACCTATTTTTAAAGACATGGGCACGCTTCCGGCTCATGTCTTTTTCATCTTTGCAGTGTAAATGAAAAGATAAAAGTCATGAACACTGCCACTCACTCCACTCCGATCCTTCTTCCCTCAGATTCAATTTGCGCCAAAGTCATCTACCGCGGTACAAATATCCTCTCCCTGAATCTATCGGGGATAACATCAATGGCACAACTGTACAAAGCCATAATATCGGCTACACACCAGATACGCGGCATGGTCACGCTGTCGCTCCGCAATCTGAATCAGGGATGGAACATATCGCGGCCGCTTTTGATCTCTCCACTGTGAATTAGTCAACCGTTCAACGACTCAAGATCCATAACAGCCAGCTCCCAGATACTCATAGCGTTCTCCAGACGCCTTGTGACCGATGAATGCTCCTCAAGCACATCGGCCGACACCTCGCCGGCTGCAAGCCTGGCCTCAACCGCCTTTTGCTCGGCCTCAAGCCTCGCGATTTCGGCTTCCGCTTCAGCCACTTTCTTCGCCGCACGCTTTTTCACCTTGTCGCGCTCACGCTGCTCTGCATAAGTCAGCTTCGGTGCCGCCGGTGTCTGCGCATCCTTTGCAGCCTGAGCCGCCTTCTCTCCCTGCTTGTCTTTTTTCTCCTTCACCTCCGGCACGGCCGATCGCTCAAGCTCCGACAGCGAGGCAAGGCGCTTCTTTTCAAGGAACTCATAAATTCCGCCAAGGCATTCCCTCACCCTTCCTCCACCGAACTCGTAGACCTTCTCAACAAGCCCGTCGAGAAACTCGCGGTCATGG
>JAIDKP010000230.1 GCA_029051445.1 Muribaculaceae bacterium
CATAACCAAGAGAGTAGGGACGCACGGCTCGTGCGTCCGCCTAAAAATCAAATGTTTGAGTCATAAAATCCCCCTCACCATTGCGCGATCAGCGCAATGGTGAGGGGGTGTAAACGCTATTTCCGAAGCCTCATTGCATGTTACTGCGCCCTCACATACCTTCGGGTATGGCCCGGAGTGCTGACCGACGGAGCCACAGCCTCCGGCGAGGTAGCGCGCGATGTGTTAGGGTTGGCGCTCATCACAAACTTGATCTCGGCACCGTTGCGCAGATCGTCGTAGGTGATGTACGACTTGTCGTACTCCTCGCCGTTGAGCAGCATCCTGTCGATGTAGACATTTTCTTTCGACCAGTTTTCGGTCGTGACGTTCACCTTCTTGCCGTTGCTCAGGGTCATGCTCACGCCCGGAAGTGCCGGCGAGCCGATGCTGTAGATATTGCTCGACGGAGCGGTCGGGTAGAAGCCCATGCAGTTGAAGATGTACCAGGCCGACATCTGGCCGCAGTCGTCGTTGCCGCAGAGCGACCCCGGTTCGTTGCCATAGAAGCGGTCGATCACCTCGCGCACGCGGGCCTGGGCTTTCCACGGCTGACGCAGGTAGTTGTAGAGATATATCACCTGGTGGCATGGCTCGTTGCCGTGCCAGTAGGCACCGATGCGTCCCTGTATGTCGTGCGCGCCCGGCACATCGTCGGGTATCTCGATCTCAAAAAGCGAGTCGAGGCGTGCGAGATAAAGATCCTCGCCGACTTCGTTGATGTGGCCCTGCACATCATGAGGCACATACCAGGTGTACTGCACGGTGAAGCCCTCGGTGATGTCGCCCCAGCCGTTCACCGAGCCGGGGCCCTCATAGGCGATCGGGGCGAACGGTGTGCGCCAGTTGCCCGCGAGGTCGCGCCCGCGCATAAACTTGGTCTCCGGGTCGACAAGGTTCTGATACGACATCGAGCGGTTGAGATATTTCTCATAGTCGTCGGTCTTGCCGAGGTGCTTGGCGGCCTGTGCTATGCAATAGTCGTCGTAGGCATACTCGAGGGTCTTCGATACCGATTCCTTCTCTTTGTCGAGAGGTACCCAGCCGTTGGCGATATACTCTGGCAGGCAGTCGTAGTTGCGGTTGTTGGCCGTTGTCACCATCGCCTCATAGGCGCGCTCGGTGTCAATGCCGGGTACATCCTTCACGATCATGTCGGCAAGCACCGACACGGCATGATAGCCGATCATGCACCAGTTCTCGTTGCCGTAGAACGACCAGATCGGGAGCATCTTTTCCACGCTGTGGTCATAGTGGTCGAGCATGCTGTGTGCCACATCGGCGTTCACTCCCTGCTGTACGAGATTGAACAGAGGGTGCAGAGCGCGGTATGTATCCCAGAGCGAAAAGAGGGTCAGATTGTGGTGCCCCGGATCGGTTATGCCTATGTTCTGATCGTTGCGGCGGTAGTTGCCGTCGACATCCTCGAAGACATATGGATTCTGAAAAGCGTGATACACCGACGTGTAGAATGTCTCCTTCTGTGCGTCGTTCCCCTCGGCATCAAAGATCGCAAGTTGGCGGTTCCACTCGTCCACGCCTTTCTGGTGAAGGCTCTCGAAGGTCTGTCCCTCAATCTCTTTCAGGTTGGCAAGCGCTCCTGCAGTGCTGACCGACGAGATCGCAGTTCTCACTTCTACCCGGTCTCCGGCTTTCGACGGGAAGTAAAGGGCGAACTTGATGTTTTTGCCCCATGCCTCTTTTGAGCTGCGGAAACGTGAAGTGTTGTAGATGACCGGTTGGTCGTTCTGGTATATCATCACGCTGTCAAATGGTTGTGAGAACACGGCGGCGAAATATACATGCCGTTCGGGGGCCCACCCTTTCACGATCTTGGAGCCCGTGATTGTCGAGTCGTTTTCGATGCGAAGGTTGGTCCATTCGGCCGAACTGCGCAGCGTGTGGTTCAGGTCGACGAGCACAAACGCGCTGTCGCTCTGGGGATAAGTAAACCGCAGGATGCCGGCGTGCATCCCCGAGGTCATCTCGGCGCGAGTGCCGTAGTCAAGCAGATCCACTGCGTAGTAGTTGGCCGAGGCTTTCTCGCGGTCGTGGGAGTAACGCGAGCGGTAGCCGGAGTCGGGATTCTCATGTGTGCCGGGCTGCAGGTGCAGCTCGCCGGTTCCGGGCATAAACAGGAAGTCGCCGAGATCGGGTATGCCGGTGCCGTTGAAGTGTGTGAGCGAGAAGCCGAGCAGCGTGGGGTGGTCATATTTGTAGCCTGATGCCGTGTCGTAGTCGTCGGTATCAGTGTCGGGGCTGAGCTGGATGCCGCCGAACGGTATCTGAGATCCGGGGTAGGTATTGCCGAATCCCGATGTCCCGACGAGTGGCCTGACGTATTTGGCGAGATCGGGCAGTTGTCCGTTCTCATCGCCGGCATTCTGTTGTCCGCACGAGACAGCGGTCAGCGTCAGGCCTGCGAGTGCGCATATAAAGCTATATCTGTTCATTGGTGTCTTGTGATATGATTGTTCCGGTTGCCTGAGGTAAGGCGTTATCGGTCACCTACGGCTTTCTGGTACTCGTTCCAGAGGCTTGACACGGAGTTCTCTTCTTTGTCGCCGAGCACATGCTTCATTGCCGCGTCAAACGACCACGTGTCGAGCTCATTGGCCGAAGCATTGAACTTGCGTATGAAGTTCTCGTCCTTATTGAGCTGGAGCCAGTAGACGAAATAGCCGACATAGCGGTAGCCGTCCATCCAGTTGCCGCCACGCGGACGGTCTTCCGAGTCAAAGTCCTGTTCGAAGCATCCGCAGGCCACGCGCACAGCATCGGCCATTCCCTCGATAAAAGCCCAGAACTCACCTCCGTCGTTGTAGGAACCGCAATTCTTCGGCTCAAGCTGATAGGCGTGAGTGAGCTCGTGATAGAGCACGCCGCGTGTCTCATAGTCGACTCTCTGCACGTCCTTGCCTACATAGCTCTTCTCGATCCAGTCGGTGCTGTAGTCGATGCGTATGTAGCTTCCGCTGCCGCTCTTGTACGATACACCGTCAAATGACCTCACGACATATTCGATCGTCTTGATATCGGGGATGTTTTCGTCATCGGGCGAGTAGTATAGCGTCTGTAGTACACGGCGTGCGTTATCCTTGATGTAGGTATCGGGGGCAGGCACGATCGTCTTGTAGATCTTTGCTCCGGCGGTATTGGGCGACTCAATCCTGAAGCTGACGTTGCCTGGATGGTAGGCTTTCCATTCGTCAGTGATTTCTATAAGCTCCGGGTAGTTGTGTTTGGGGGGCTCTACGGGATTGAGGGGCTCGTCATTTTTACTGTCAGACGAGCAGGCCCCGCAGCACAGGGCAAGTGCTGCGAGGACCGCTGTATGTAGTTTCATTGTCTATTTCCTGAATTTTGGTATGCTCTCTTGATATCCGAGAGTATCAGTTGGCGGATGCGGTTTCGAGGTCGCCTACCGCCGCCTGGTACTCGTTCCAGAGGTTTTCGATCGAATTCTCCTCTTTGTCGCCGAGGATGTGCTTCATTGCCGCGTCAAACGACCATGGTTCGACATCAATGGCCGTGCGGTTGAATTTCTTGATGAAATCCTTGTCTTTGTTGAGCTGGAGCCAGTAGAGGAAGTAGCCGGTCTTGCGGTAGCCGTCCATCCAGTTGCCGCCGCGCGGGCGATCTTTTGATGCGAAGTCCTGTTCGAAGCATCCGCAGGCCACACGTACAGCGTCGGCTGTTCCCTCGATAAACGCCCAGAACGGACTCTTGCCGTCGTAGTGGCCGCAGCCTTTCGGCTCAAGCTGGTAGGCATGGGTGAGTTCGTGATATATCACGCCGCGTGTCTCGTAGTCGAGCTTGGCGGTGTCGTTGTCGGCAAAACTCTTTTCAATCCATTGGGTGCTGTAGTCGATGCGCACTTTCTTGCCTCCGCCGCTCTTGTAGGAAATGCCGTCGAAGTCTCTTACCACATACTTGATGGTATCGATCTGAGGTATGCTGTCGTCAGGCGAGAAATACAGGGTCTGGAGCACGCGGCGGGCATTCTCCGAGATGTACTTCTCCGGCTCGGGGATGATATCCTTGTAGATCTTGGCTCCGGTGGCATCGGGAGTGGTGATCTCAAAGTCTACAGTGCCGGGAAAATAGTCGGTCCATGCAGCTTCGATAGCGATTGGTTCGTGTCCGTTGGCCTGAGCCTCTTGTGTGGCAGACGACTTGTCGGTATTCGTGCTGCAGCTTGCGGCAATGGCGGCAAGCAGGATAGCATGTAGTCTCATGTCTGTTTGCTTGAAGATTGGTTATTGTTTTGGTGATTTTTTTTACTTGCATTCGGCGAGAAGTTTTACGATATTCTCGAGCCATTCGGCATCGGTGTCGTCAAATGTGTCGAGTTGCTCAGAGTCGATATCGAGTACGCCGACGATCTCTCCCCGGCTGTCTTTTACCGGGACGACTATTTCGGAGCGCGATAGGGAGCTGCAGGCGATGTGTCCGGGAAACTTCTCGACATCGGGCACAACAAGAGTGCGTCCTTCGGCCCATGCCGTACCGCACACTCCCCGGCCATGCCTGATGTGTACGCAGGCCAGTGGACCCTGAAACGGACCGAGTATGAGTTCGTCCCCTTTCACGCGGTAGAATCCGGTCCATAGCCAGCCGAAAGTCTGCGAGAGAGCCGAGCACATGTTGGCCATGCAGGCGATCATGTCGGTCTCGCCGTCGGTGAGCGCAAAAAGATGCGGAAGCAGTTGTGAATACTTCTCCTCTTTTGTCTGCCCGTCGCCGATGTGAAGATCATGGCTCATAATGTGTTGATTTTGGCTATGTTCTATGTTTTTTCTTATAAAGAGAGCAGTCTCATGCACTCTCTTAAATCTTGAATTTTACCGGTGCGCTGAAATTCATCTCCTTGCGGGTGACCGGATGAACGAAACGCAGCGTGGCGGCATGCAGGGCAAGGCGGTGTAGAGGCGATGTGCGTGCTCCATATTTGCGGTCTCCCGCTATCGGGTGTCCGATATCTTTCATGTGCACGCGTATCTGGTTTTTACGTCCGGTATCAAGCTCCACCTCCATCAGAGTATAGCCACCCCGGTCTGCTACCACGCGGTATCGGGTGACTGCAAGCTGTCCTCCGGCATCCGGATCGTCGGTGGAGTATACTTCCATTCTTGAATTTTCAATGAGATAGCTTCTGATGACTCCTTCCGGCTTCTGTACGCGTCCTTCTACAAGGCAGAGATATTTGCGGTTCAGCACCATGTTGTTCCAGTTGTGCTGCATCGCTTCTTTGGCTTCCTGTGTCTTGGCGAACATCATGATTCCGGATGTGTCGCGGTCGAGACGGTGAATTATGAATATCTTGTTGCGCGGATCTTTGCGCTTCAGGTATTCGCGCAAAAGCGAGTATGCGGTTTCTTCGCCTGCTTTGCCTGTTCCCATGGACAGCAGGCCATACCCTTTTTCTATGACAAGAATATCGTCGTCCTCATAGATGATTTTGACGCGGCGGTGGGAAAAGACCTGAAAAGCGCGTGTGAGGTTCACTTCGACTTTGTCGCCGGCTGCTACGGGGAGGTCATGCTGTGTTGTGGGTGTGCCGTTGACGCGCACCTGCCCGTAGCGGAGCATGTTTTTGACCGGAGTGCGCTTGCGGTCGGGCATCGATGCGAACAGGAATTCGAGCAGTGTGGTGCTTTCGCCCGCAGTGAATGCCTCGATGTGGTCGGGAACAAATCCCCGGCGTTCGGCTCCCGGTTTTGTCATGCGTTGTTTTGACATCTCTCTTTATTTTTCCTTCTTGGTCTTTCCTTTGGCAGCTGTCTTTGCGCTCGTCTTTGGGGCGGTCTTGCGTGTCGTTCGCTTTGGTGCCGCGTCCTGCTTCTCGATGATTTCCTTTACTTCTTCGTAGGTGAGAGTGGCCGGATCGGTGACAGATTTTGGGATTTTGTAATTGCTCTTGTTTTTGGCGATATATGGACCATAGCGACCGTTGAGTATCTCGATCTCAGGATCTTCGTCAAACGATTTGATGTGTCGCATCGCATCGGCCTGACGCTTGGCTCTGATAAGGTCTGTAGCCTCTTCAAGCGTAATAGCCGCAGGCTCGAGTTCCTTCGGTATCGAGACAAATTTGCCGTCGTGCCGCACATAGGGGCCGAAACGTCCTATTGCAACGGTCACGGTCTTGTCTTCGAAATCTCCCAGATTGCGAGGGAAATCAAATAGCCGCAGAGCCTCGTCGAGGGTAATGGCCGACATGGACTGCCCTTTTAGAAGCGATGCGAAACGCGGCTTCTCTTCGGCATCGGAGTCACCTATCTGAACAAGCGGCCCGAAGCGTCCGATCTTCACAAATACATTTTTGCCGGTAGCCGGGTCTGTTCCAAGCAGGCGCTCGCCCACCTTGTGCTCGGTGCGTGTCGTAAGCGCGGCATCGACCAGAGGGTGAAAATCCTTGTAGAAGTCATGCAGCTCGTCGTTCCATTTGCGCTTGCCTTCGGCAATCTCGTCAAACCGCTCCTCGACGTGTGCTGTGAAATTATAATCGAGCACATTGGGGAACAGGTCGGTCAGAAAATCATTCACGATAATGCCTGTGTCGGTCGGAATGAGTTTCCCTTTGTCGGTGCCCCAGTTTTCGGTGCGCGTGATTTCCTTTATTTTGCCATTGTGTAGTTCGATCACCCGGTATTCACGCGGTTGTCCCTCGCGTGATCCCTTCTCAACATACTCGCGGTTCTGGATTGTTGATATTGTCGGTGCATAGGTCGACGGGCGGCCTATGCCGAGCTCCTCCATTTTTTTCACCAGCGAGGCCTCGGTAAATCGGGGAGGCTGCTGGGTGAACCGTTCTGTCGCATGTATGGTCTCGGCTGTCAGCGTTTCTCCGGTTTTCATGGCGGGAAGCAGAGTCTCGCCGGTCTGCGATCCCCGTTCGTCGTCATCATTC
>JAIDKP010000231.1 GCA_029051445.1 Muribaculaceae bacterium
GAGTTGTGTATAAGAGACATCTCAAGTATTTTCTTTCGGAATCTGATAGCGGTCTTTTGGTCAAATATGCCGTTTTTTTCAAATACGGAGAATGCATCGGCATCGAGTACTTCAGCCCATTTGTAGCTGTAGTAGCCTGCGGCATAACCGCCCGAAAAAATGTGGTTGAACTGGGTGGAGACCATTGTGCCCTCCACGTCATCAAACATCGCCACATCCTTGATCGCCTCACGCTCAAATTCCGACGCATCGCCGATTTCGCCTGTTGCGGTGTGCCACGCCATGTCGAGGTAGCCGAACAGAAGCTGTCGCATGCAGGCGTAGGCCGCTCCATATCGAGACGCCGCTATCATTTTGTCTATCATTGCCTCTGGCAGTGCATCGCCGGTTTCGTAGTGGCGGGCGAAGCTGCTCAGAAACTCCTTGTTGTGTAAAAAGTTTTCGTTGAACTGCGATGGCAGTTCCACAAAATCGCGATAGACATTTGTGCCCGACAATGACGAGTAGCGTCCGCGCGTAAGCAGCCCATGAAGCGCGTGGCCGAATTCATGCAGGAAGGTGCTGACCTCACCCGGTGTAAGCAGCGAAGGCTTGCCGGCAACAGGTTTTGTGAAGTTCATTACGATCGAGACATGCGGGCGTGAGTCGCTTCCGTCGGCCTCGGTCCATTGCTCCTTGAAGTTGGTCATCCATGCTCCTGGCCGCTTGTTGGGGCGTGGGAAAAAATCGGTATATAGTACTCCGAGGTAACTACCGTCGGCATCGGTTACTTCCCATGCCTTCACATCGGGGTGATAGACTTCAATCTCTTTGTTTTCCGATAGAGTTATGCCGTATAGACGGTTGGCAAGTTTCCATACGCCCTCTATAACTTTGTCAAGCTCAAAATATGGTCGCATGGCCTCCTCATCGTAGGCATACTCCTTTTCTCTGAGTTTGTTGCTGTAATAGCTGTAGTCCCACGGCATAATGTCGATAGGCTGTCCTTCAAGGGCGTCGGCAAACTTTTTGAGCCTGTTCATCTCACGCTGCTGTGGTTCGCGGTATGCTTCTTTCAGACGGTAGAGCAGATCATAGACGGCCTCAGGAGTTCCTGCCATAGTGCGTCGCAGCTTATGCTCTGCAAATGTCTTTGCGCCAAGTAGCCGTGCGATTTCAAGTCTAAGTGCTGAGATTCGCCTCACAATTTCCATGTTGCTGAATTCGCCCGCTGTATTGCGTACTGCAAACAGGCGCCACATCTTCTCGCTCAGATCACGGCGCGGAGAGCTTTTCATAAATGCGAAATATGTCGGCTGAGCCAGAGTCAGCGTGCAGTCATCGTCGCTTCCGCCTTCCTCTTTGGCAAGTTGCGCGGCTTCCTCGACGAGGTGTTCCGGTACGCCTTCGAGATCGCTTTTTTTGAGTTTTATACGGTATGTCTTCAGTTCGTTGGTTACATTCTGCCCGAATCTCGTGGTCAGCTCCGACAGTTCTGATTTAAGCTGTTTCAGCCGCTCGCGATCTTCTCCGACAAGTTCGGCTCCCGAAAGTGCGAATGAGTCGTAGGTGTTTTTCAGAAGCATAGCATCGTCGCAATCGAGGTTAAGAGTGTCGCGCTTGTCGTAGACTGCTTTTACCCTGTGCCAGAGTGCTTCGTTGAGAGTTATGCGTGTCGAGAACTCCGACAGTTTGGGAGCCATTTCCATGGCTATTTCGTCAAGAGCGTCGTTGCCGTCGGCATCCATGAGCGGATAGGCGATTCCGAGCACACGGTCAAGCGTGGCACCGCTTCTTTCAAGCGCCACGATTGTGTTCTGCATCGTAGGAGGTTCGGAATTATCTGCTATCGCTTCTATTTCGTCAAGGGCTTCTTTTAATGCCGGCTCGAAAGCTTCCTTGATAGTTTCAGGTGAAATTTTTGAGAACGGGGGAGTGGTATGGAGAGTGTCGAATGGTTGGAAAAATACTTTTGGTGTCATACTGTCGCACATAATCTTGTCGAGATTGTGTAGGTGAAATTGTGTGAAAAAATAATCGAATAAGACAAAAATATGGAAAATGGGCGCGAAAAAGAGAATATTATCTATATTTGCATATCATTAATATTTCATAACACATGACCAATCGTATCATATCCATGATGGCATGCGCAGCAGTAGCTGTGTCAATGTCTGCTCAGACAGCTCCTGCTGCCAAGCAGGACTCTCTTGGCTTCAAGTTTACCGATGTCAAGATTAATCCTACCAACTCAGTTAAGAATCAGGCTTCCAGCGGTACATGCTGGTGCTTCTCAGGTACATCGCAGCTTGAGGACGAGATTCTTCATAAAGGAGGGCCGTCGGTAGATCTTTCAGAGATGTTCACTGTCCGTAAAGTCTATGAGGACAAGGCTGACCGTTACATACGTCTCGGCGGCACCGGTAATTTCAGCCAGGGCGGCGCTATCACCGATGTTCCTTATGTTTTTGCTACTTACGGAGCAATCCCTGAGTCGGCATACCCCGGTCTCTCATATGGTGAGGATACTCACATGCACGGTGAGTTTGAGGCTGTGATGAAAGCTTATCTCGATGCAGTGAAGAAACGCCCCAACCGTCGTCTCTCGACTGCATGGAAGCAGGGTCTTCAGGGCATTCTCGACGCATATCTCGGCAAGGTGCCCGAAACATTTGTTGTCGACGGCAAGACCTATACTCCGAAGTCATATGCCGAGAGTCTCGGTATCGACGCTACTGAGATCGTACCTTTCACTTCGTTTACACATCATCCTTTCTATACGGCGTTCCCCATTGAGGTTGCCGACAACTGGATGTGGGAGGACTACTACAATGTGCCCATGAACGAGCTCAAGGCTATCGTCGACAATGCAATCGAGAAGGGTTATACCATTGAGTGGGCTGCCGACGTTTCAGAGCAGGGCTTCAAGTGGCGCAACGGTCTCGCAGTGATCCCCGCCGAAAAGGATGAGGCTTCGCTCGAGGGTACCGAGCTTTCGCGTTGGGTGGCTCTCACTCCATCTGAGCGTGCTCGTGACCGCTACAACTTCAACGGTCCTGTGAAAGAGATCGAAGTTACCCAGGAAATGCGTCAGGAGATGTTTGACCGCATGGAGACCACCGACGACCATGGTATGGTCATCGTTGGCTCGGCTGTAGACCAGAATGGTAGTCCCTACTACAAGGTCAAGAACTCATGGGGTGCCGACGGCCACATCTACGACGGCTACTTCTATGTGTCAGTTCCCTATTTCCTTGCCAAGACTCTTTCGATCGGTGTGAACAAAAACGGTGTTCCCTCCGATATCGCCAAGAAGGCAGGCCTGAAATAATCTTTCAGAACAATATATGTGCGGGTGTGTCTTCGTCGTTACGGGACACACCCGTGTCATTGAGGTAAAATATACAATCACATACAGAAATGAAAAAGATACTCTACCTTATCGCTCCGGTTATGCTTTTCGCATCATGCGCACAGCAAAAGGAGGAAAAACCCGACACAATGGTTGTGGCAACCTATAACATCCGTCAGGCCAATCACTCTGACTCGGTTGCAGGAAATGGTTGGGGACAGCGTTGTCC
>JAIDKP010000232.1 GCA_029051445.1 Muribaculaceae bacterium
TGTCGGGGTGAGAAGATTCGAACTTCCGACCACACGCCCCCCAGACGCGTACTCTAACCTGGCTGAGCTACACCCCGATTAGCTTAAAGCGTTGCAAAGGTAACGCCATCTTTCCATTCATGCAAATTTTTTTTCAAATAATTTATTTATCCAGTTCCATTATTGCCTCATGATACATCAAGAACCGCTCGCACATAATTAACATATATTTATTATTAATTTTTATAATCGTGATTGAATTTGTATAAATTCACACAAAAGCCTTCATATTCACACAAGCTACATTATTTTAACTTTTATTTACTGCCTAAAATTTTTGTGTTTTCAAATCTGACTGTAATTTTGGCTCGCCTTCGAGGAGACAGCATATCATTTATTTACAAGAGCCTTCTCCCCATGCAGGCTTTCCGGAAACTTCATTCCGGAAAAACATGAAACAGAATCAAAAAAACTTAACACGTTAAAAAACTAAATGAGCAACGTAAAGAAAGCCGAAGGCAAACTCGGCGTAATGGTAGTCGGCCTCGGAGCTGTGAGCTCCACATTCATGACAGGCGTCCTCATGGCACGCAAGGGCCTTGCAAAACCCGTAGGATCAAACGTCATGTACGACAAAATCCGCGTAGGAGAAGGCGAAAACAAGAAATACCTCCACTACAGCGAGATAGCACCCATTGCCAAACTCGACGACATCGTCTTCGCCGCTTGGGACGTATATCCTGCCAACGCCTATGAGAGCGCAATCAACTGCGAGGTACTCAAGGAGAAGGACATAAACCCCGTTAAGGACGAGCTCGAGAAGATCGTTCCCCTAAAAGCCGCATTCGACAAGAACTATGCAAAGCGTCTTGAGGGCGACAACGTGAAGCAGTGCACCGACCGTTGGGACATGACAAACCAGATCCGCGAAGACATCCGCAACTTCAAGAAAGAGTCAGGTGTCGACCGCGTAGTAGTACTCTGGGCAGCATCGACCGAGGTTTACGTTCCTGTCAACGAAAAAGTGCACAACACCCTCGCCGACCTCGAGGCCGCGATGAAAGCCAACGATACCGAGAACATCGCACCGTCGATGTGCTATGCCTACGCCGCACTCTCAGAGGGAGCACCCTTCATCATGGGCGCACCCAACACGACCGTCGACATCCCTGCCATGTGGGAGCTTGCCGAGAAGACCAAAATGCCTATCGCAGGCAAAGACTTCAAGACCGGACAGACACTCGTGAAGAGCGGATTCGCACCCATCATCGGAACACGCTGCCTCGGCCTCGCAGGATGGTTCTCGACCAACATCCTCGGCAACCGCGACGGACTTGTGCTTGACGAGCCTGCAAACTTCAGAACCAAAGAAGTTTCGAAGCTTTCGACACTTGAGTCAATACTCGTGCCCGAGCAGCAGCCCGACCTCTACACCGACTACTACCACAAGG
>JAIDKP010000233.1 GCA_029051445.1 Muribaculaceae bacterium
CTCCGCTGCCGAGCATCATTGCCTTTATTCCCTTTGAAGTACCTGCTGAACCGATTTTCATTGCTTGTATGTGTTGTTATATATTTTCCCTGATTATTTGTTTAGATCACGTCCATACCCCCGGCGAGACGCTGCCGCACCACCTCGTAGATCATTACGCCGGCGGCGACCGACACGTTGAGCGACTGGATGTTGCCGAATTGAGGGATCGAGACCGGCATGTCGCACTGTCGCAGGATTTCCGGAGATATTCCGGTGTCTTCAGCGCCCATCACGATGGCTACGGGACCGCTGTAGTCGCCTTTGGTGTAATTGAGATCCGACTTTTCGGTCGCGGCGACGATTGTGTACCCGCAATCTTTCAGAAACCTGACTGCCCCCGACAGATTGCGCTCGCGGCATACCGGAAGGCTCATAAGCGCTCCGGCCGAGGTCTTCACTGCATCGGCTCCGACACTGACGCTCCCGCGCTCAGGTATGACGAGAGCATTGACTCCGGCACACTCGCAGGTGCGCGCTATCGCTCCGAAATTACGCACGTCGGTAATGCCGTCGAGCACTACGATGAAAGGGGTGATCCCTTCTTCATAAAGCTCCGGCACGATATGATTGAGACTGTGATAGGAGACCGCCGACAGATACGCTACCACGCCCTGGTGGTTTTTGCGGGTGATGCGGTTTATGCGCTCTTCGGGCACACGTTGTGTCACGACCTTGCGGGCGCGCAGCACTCCAAGAAGCTCAGAGGCCAGCGGTCCCGACAGATCTTTTCTTATCAGAACTTTGTCTATCTCGCGGCCTGCCTCGACGGCTTCCATCACGGCTCTTATGCCGAATATGTAGTTTGATTGATCCATTCTTTATTTCTGTAATAATGCGCGTGCGTTGGCAAGTGCCGCGTCGTTGACTGTGGCTCCGCTCAGCATCACGGCTATCTCGCGCTCGCGTTCCTGCTCGCCGAGCCGCTTCATGCGGGTGTGGGTCGACTGTTCGTCATCCTCCTTGTACACTTTGAAGTGAGAAGTGCCTTTGGCCGCGACTTGAGGCAGGTGTGTTATCGCCACAACCTGCATGTTGCGGGCGATATCGAGCATCATCTGTCCCATACGGTCGGCGATTTCTCCACTCACGCCGGTGTCAATTTCATCGAAGATTATAGTAGGCAGTTCCATGCGCGATGCTATGATGCTTTTCACCGAAAGCATCAGGCGCGAGATCTCTCCGCCCGAAGCTGTGGCGCTTACGGTCATCGGTTCCTGGTTTTTGTTGAAAGCCACGCGCATTTCAACCTGGTCGATACCGGTGGGGGTGAGATCGGAAGTGTGGGTGTGCACCATGTCGACTCTTAGATTCCTCATGCCGAGAGGCATTGCTGTCTCGCGGAGTGTCGCTGCAAATGCATCGCACTGTGTCTTGCGCTTTTCCGAGATTGCCCGTGCCATGGTCAGAGCCTCCTTGCGTGCGCTCTTTGCCTCAGATTCAAGTTCCTTGAGCCGGAAATCGCTGTTGTCGAGAGTGTCGAGAGTATTTCTGAGGTTTTCGGCTACATCAAGCAGTTGCTTTATAGTGTCGACACGGTGGTGTCGCTCCAGATCATAGATGGCCTCCAGACGCTCTTCCACTGCTTCCAGACGGCGTGGATCGGGCGAAAGGCTGTCATCGAGACCTTCGACCGTCTCCCTGATATCCTCCACCTCGAGGCGGCATGACTCCAGACGTTCGGCGAGTTCCTCGGTATCGCTTAGAAAACCGGTCAGGCTGTCGGCCTCATCATAGGCTTTCCGCAGTGTCTCGCAGGCACCGGTCATCTCGTTGCCGAGCGCGTCGGCAATGGCGGCAAGCCCTGCCTTTAGCTGCGATATGTTGTCGAGTGTGTCGCGCTCGCGTTCGAGCTCCTCTTGCTCGCCGTCGGTCAGTCGCAGCTCGTCGATTTTCTCAAGTTGTGATCTCATCTCCTCCTCGTCGTCGCGTCCTTTTGCAGTAAGCCTTTTGGCTAAGGCATAGGCTTTGAGGGCAGAACGGTATTTCTCATATGCCGCGGCATATTCCATGACAGCCTTCTGGTTGCCTGCCATCGAGTCGATGATCTCAAGCTGGAACTCAGGTGTGGCGAGCAGCAGGTTCTGATGCTGTGAATGTATGTCGACAAGTTGTCGAGACACTTCTCCGAGCACGCTCACATTCACAGGCGTGTCATTCACAAAAGCGCGGCTGCGGCCGGTGGGCGACACCTCGCGGCGCAGTATTATGCGGTTGTCATCGTTCCACTCCAGGCCGTTTTCGCCGCACCACTCTTTCAGGCTCTCATTGCCGGGGACATTCATGACAGCCTCGATTGTCGATTTTCTCGACGGATCGGTAACGACACGTGTGTCGGCACGTCCGCCCAACAACATCGACAGTGCGCCGAGCATGATTGATTTTCCGGCACCGGTTTCGCCGGTAATGATATTGAGTCCGTCTGAAAACTCTATATCAACCGTGTCAATCAGTGCGTAGTTGGAGATGTGTAGCGATTCGATCATCGGTTGTTGAGAGGTAGTGGTCTTAGAGTCAGTACTGTGTTGCCATGTACATCGAGCATCTCGACAATCTGGCTGTTGTCGGTCTGCGATACGGTTTCTACCGATTCAAGTGCGACAAGCAGTGGTGTCTCCCATTTTGCATCCGGACACATGGCCATCGTCACGCCGATTTGCTGGAACTGGATGACGCTTGCTTTGTCGGGGTCGATGAAAATGCTGCCGTTTAGCACGTTGCATCCGGTGTTGCCGTGAATGCGTCGCTCCGGAAGGTCGATCACAAGTTTCAGGTCGGGCGAGTCTACAGTGTGGCCGTCGATTTTTACCACTTGCCACGATCCGCTGAGAAATTCCATGGCAGGCCGGGCGAGAGTCATCAGCGTTTTGCCTTTTTCATTGCGGAATTCAAGGATGCTTTCTGCCTCATCCTTGACGATTTTGCATGTGCGGGTC
>JAIDKP010000234.1 GCA_029051445.1 Muribaculaceae bacterium
TAGTAGTTGATGGCACGGTTGCGGTCGAGTTGCCTGTCATACATGAAAGTGTAGGCGATCTGTGGGATGAACTGGCTTCTGAAACTCTGAGCGATCGATCGGTTCTGTTCGCAGATCGAATCAAACGCTTCAGTCGTTTTCATCAGCTTGGTGTAAGTAAGCCTGAAGAGTGTAAGTGAATTTTTGACATACCTCGACGACTGCCAGTCGTAACTGAAGCTTGAGTTGAACCGTGCCATCTTGAAATAGTGAGGCCGGTTAAGCACATCTGCACCGACTGTGATACGGGTCCAGTTAAGTTGGTTGCGGCGACGCGGCACAAACTTTGGAGCAAGAAGGCGCGGAAAAGCAAGAGAGGTGTTAAGGCCGATCTCATAGGAATTGAATATCGAGTTGTTGGCCGCCCCGTCATGCCCGGTCTGCCACTCGTAGGAAGCATTTAGGTTTACCGACAGTTGCTCGCCTCCGCCGAAAATATTTCGGTTGGTTATTCCGGCGATAAGTCCCGGGCCTATATAGCTGTTGGATTTAGAAGAGGCGTTCACTTCAAGTGAGGCTTCGATAGGAGCGTCAAACGTCAGATCAACCGTTACGTCAAGTTTTGGGGTGGAGTCATTGGTGATTGTATCACGGTTGACTGCTATATCGATACGGTTGAATATGCCGAGACGGGAGAAATAGCTTTGTGTCCGGTTCATGTTCCTCACTGTGAAGATGCTGCCCTTGCGCATTGCCAGGCACTCATCAATTACGGCATGTCTAAGTCTCGAGGGCATCATCTGTATCAGAGTGGCTTTCTGTAGCTGAACTGTATCGGGAGTGCCGTAGCCGTTGTAGCGGTGAGCGATCACTTTTATATCTCCGGTTCGGTATTGGTCAAGCACAAAAGCCGGTATGTTTTTGGCGATGGACAGCCGCATGGCTATGCTGCCGCGGTTCTGGAGGCTGTCGGCCAGATATTCGAGAAATTCGGGTCTGAAGAAATAGTACCCGCGGTCTCTGACTGCATTTACAATGCGGTTGCGGGCCACTGAAAGCGAATCTGTGCAGTATCTGGCTCCGGGCTGAAGATAGGGATCGGCTTTTGCGACGGAGTTGATCAGTGAATATAGCTTGATGCTGTCCGACAGATACTCTATGGTATCGATCGGATAATAATTTCCGGGAGTGATCTCGTAGGTGATTGTCGCCTTCTTCTTATTCTTGCCCTGGTTGAGTCTGTAGTTGGCCGATCCTTTGAAATAGCCGTTGTTGTCGAGTATCTCGTCGATCATTTTGACTCTGACTTCTGGTCTTACATCTGAAATGAGTACGGGCTCTTTGACAAGTTTTCGGTAAAGCCAGCCTTTCAGCCCCTTTGCTTCGGGATTCCAGTTGTTGTAGACCCATAGCCCCAACGGAAAAGGATATCTGACCGAAGGAGATACAAGACAATTGTTGGGAGCGACATTGACCGACTGTGCTACCTGATCTTTCACGCCGCCGGCTATAGGTTGCCCGTCTTTTTGTTTATCCTTTGGAAGATAAGTCACGTCTTTGACTCCGGTATATAGAAGCTCTCCGTCGGGTATGCGGCGGGTGGTCGAGCATCCTGCTGTCACGATCAGCGACAACAGTCCGATAATCATAAGGATGTTTCTGTGTGTCTTCATTCTTTATTCTTTGCTCGAACTTTCTGCGGCTTCTTTTTCAAGTTGCGCTTTCCTTTGTTCTTCAAGTAATTTCATCTGTCGGCGGTAACGGGCTCTCATAAACCAGAACATTTGTCCGAGAGTTGTCATGCGCTTTCTGTAGGTCAGACCTACACCTGTTTGTGTCACTTCTCCTTCAAGTATGCTTTCATATCCTGTATGGCGGAACAGTTTTAGTGTCATGGAGCCGGACTTGTTGAGCACATATTCAAAGGCGATGTCGTTGATAAGGTTCTCCGAGAAATTCTCGTCGTTATCGGCGTCGGTGGTGTAGTTGCCGCCGACTACGATTTTGAAACGGTTGTCAAACAGAGATTTTGACACTCTGTAGCTGTAACTTGTAGTTTGCGATGTCGAGCCGTCGTTGGTTGAGTCATATTGGTTCACCCCGAAGCTGAGATCGACACCCTTGATGTTGTTTGCAGCCCATGAGTTTATTTGCGATTCAAGAAAACTGTAGAGGGCGTTACCGCCGATATTTGAGGTTGCAGTAGTGCCTGGGCCGGTATACATGTTTGTTATCAGCAGGTTCATTGCTGCCGAAGCCCGTTGCTCCGGACTCATTGACGACAGTTCGTTCTCGACAGTGATATCGTCTTTGGTCGACAGATCGAATTTCACCTCCATCTGTTCGAGCGTGCCGCTCACAGCCAGCGACACATCGAAGTAGATCAGGCGTGATGATTGTCCTGTCTGAGTCACATTTGCCTTTACATTGTCGACAGCTCTTATATTCAGCGACGGGTTCATCATGTTTCCGTTAAATGCCACATAGCTCCCTTCCTGGATGTTAAACAGCTTTTCTCCCATAAGCGGAGGAGTATATCTGGCAAATCCGGAGTTTATCGTAAGACGCCCGGTCACGGTTTGTGCACCCATAAGGTCCATGTTATAGTCCAGATTGCCTTGTGGTTGAACCGACACACGGTTTTTGCCGTCCCCCGACAGATAGACCTGTACTGTTACCCCGGGTTGTATTTGCAGGTTGGCGTCTATGCCGAGAAGCATTCCGGTCGGTTTGATCGAGTCGGCTTGCTCGACTTGGAGGGTATCGGCGAAATTCACAAATTTGACTATGTCTGATTGACTTCTGGATGAGAGCGTCTGAGTAGCGTCAGTCAAGATATAGGTGGCGTTTGTATTGCGGAGAACATTCACATCGGCATTGACCTTCATCAGTTCCATATTTCCACGGGCTGTGGCATTGAAATCTACAAACGCCTTGCCGAAGACTTCCGCTCCGCCTCTGGCTCGGTCGCTGCCGATGATCTGCATGTTTTTGGCATTGAAGGCAAGATCGATTGCCGGATTGGAAATATTGTGCATATTCACAGTGCCGTCGACAACGAGCGGATTCTCATTTACTCCCTTGATATTGAATTTGTCAAATACAATGATGCCGCTGTCAACAGCAATCCTGTTGTCGCTTAGAGCATATTCGGTGCCGAGCATGTTCACTTTGACGCTTGCGCTGTCAAATGAGACATAGCCGTTGAATGTCGGTGATGTCATCTCACCGGTTACTTTCATGTTGCCGTCGAGAAGCCCCGAAAGTTTTAGGCCTGCGTCTGAGAGAAAGGGATTGGCTACAGCAAGCGGCATGCTGTCTACTCGCATGTCAAGCATGAAAGGTTCGCTCGCCGTAGTGTCATTTATGTGACCGTTCACCGTCACTACACGGCTGTCATTTACATCGACTCCGCCTTTTGCCCTGATATAACCGCGAGGCTGAGTCTCTATGTCTGCCAGGACTCTGAAATCGCCTACACGTCCTTTTCCGTAGAAAAAATCAGAGAGTCTGACATTCGCATTGCCGTTGATCGTGTCTCCGCGATGAAAAACCGAAATGTCGCCCGATACACTTCCTTTGATCGGCGGGGCATAAGGGTTGAGTGTTATCCACTCCTGAAGCATTATGTCTTTGGCCGACAAATTTATCGTCTTCTTGTCGCCCAGAGAGTCTGTGGCGGTTTGAGTGTAGAATCTGACTGAGCTGACACTGTTTGACAATGCCAGATCTGCATCAAGAGTCTTTTTAGAAAGATCGAGTCTGATGAAGTTGTCGGTATTGAGCTCCCATTCTTTATAGCCTATCACCGGGTGTTCGGGGGTGAGATGTATATAAATCACACTGTCAAGCCATGATGCTTCAGCACCTAACTCAAAGCCGGTTTTATCGTTGAAATCCTTTTGTGTTAAATTGGCCGACAGCGATGAGGGCTCGATAACGCCGGTCAGATTCATCTCGGCCCAGTTTCCGGGTGATTCCGGACGGTTGTTCATTGCCATCATGAAATTGATTGCATCCGATTTTTGCCACAGGGCGAGTCGCATGGTGTCTACGATAGTTGTAGGGGTGACATATTCATGCAGAATCCCGTTCATATTAAGCGCCGAATCATTTGCAAGTGTCAGCTGTAAGGATTTCAGGCTTGTTCCTTTCTTTGACAAAAACGCTGCGATGATGTTTTTAGATCCTACCGACAGACTGGCCTTGAAAGGTGGCAGTTGCTGTGCTATTCTGTCAAACTCTATCCGCTGGGTCACTATGGAAGAGGCGGCTGTGGCGCTTGCCAGAGTTATTCTTTTCAGCAGGGAGTCGAGACTGAGTCGGCTGTCGATGTTCAGTCTCAG
>JAIDKP010000235.1 GCA_029051445.1 Muribaculaceae bacterium
GACGCACAGGACAATCTCACCGAGTGTCCGCGCTGCCACTCTCACGCCATAGACCGCCTGCAGCGCATCACAGGTTATCTCGTTGGCACGACCGACCGCTGGAACCACGCCAAACTCTCGGAGCTCAACGACCGTGTCGTGCACAAATAAAATATACTCTTTTTAATCAATAATTTGTTTCTTCAATGATGAGAGTACTTGATATAATTGAGGGTACTGTCGTCGATGGTGTAGGCCTGCGAACGTCCATATACTTCGCAGGCTGCACTCATCATTGTCCCGAATGCCATAACCCGCAGTCATGGGATCTGTCGGGTGGAACTGAGATGAGCGTTGACGACATCATGGAACGCATTGCCCAATATGGTCTTGATGTCACATTTTCTGGAGGCGATCCACTGATGCAGATCGACAACGGCCTTCTCGACCTTGCTGCCCGGATACACACCCTCGGACTGAACATATGGTGCTATACCGGATATACTCTTGAAGAAATCAAATCAGACAGTAAGCTACGACCTATACTGGATGCTGTCGACGTTCTTGTAGAAGGCCGATACATAGCCGCGTTGCGCGACATACATCTCCCCTTCCGCGGATCTTCAAACCAACGTATTATAGATACCGCGACACTAAGAGAAATTGATCAGTCGATCTCTTGATCTGCTGCAAACAGCACACACGCAAGCTTGGCCGCACCTTCGGCATCGGCGAGCGCATTGTGATGGCCGCTGAACGGAATACCGAAAAAATCACACAACGAAGGCAACGAACGGGAACGGCACATCTGCCTTGGGATAACGCGTCGCGCTTTCTGTAGCGTGCAATAAAACCGATAGTCGGGATAGTCCATCCCATACATTCTGAAAGCCGCCCTGATACACCTTTCATCAAAACTGCTGTTATGGGCGACAAGCGGCAAATCACCTAAGATTTTATTCTGCAGATCGCTCCACACCTCCTTGAAATTACGTGAATTCTCCACATCGGCTGCCGAAATTCCATGCACACAATCGGTAAAATACCGATTGAAATACTCCGGTTCCGGCTTTACAAGCTCATAAAACCGATCGGTCAACCGACCTCCTTCAACCCTGACAGCCCCGACTGCACATATACTTTCGGGATAATTATTTGCCGTCTCTACATCTATTGCGACAAAATCTCTCACTTGACGGTATCAGTTTCGCCAACCATATCAAGAATGCGATCGCGCACATCCTCCATAAGCCACCTTGGAGTTGAAGTGGCTCCGCATATGCCTATCGTC
Source organism: Muribaculaceae bacterium (assembly GCA_029051445.1). Lineage (GTDB taxonomy): Bacteria > Bacteroidota > Bacteroidia > Bacteroidales > Muribaculaceae > JAFLTL01. The sequence continues at coordinate 1,271 of JAIDKP010000235.1, forward strand.
TCGATACCGTCAAACCAGTCTGACGACAGTTCCGAACAATCGGTGACCATCTTGGCATTGGAATTCACCGCCTTGCATTCTTCAAACAGAAATTTGCCATTACTGCTCTTTGTACCGCTCACAAACACGATAAGCTGATGTGCCTCGGCAAATACACGCAGGTTGCTGACACGGTTGGCAACCTGACGGCATATCGTGTCATAAGACTTAAAGCTGTTTCCCGCTACCTGACGCCGCTCTATCTCCGCAGAAATCTCATGAAATCCGGGCAGAGACTTCGTCGTCTGCGAATAAAGCAGAATATCACGTCCGTAATCAATAAGATCGAGTTCATCGACATTCTGGACAACAAGCGCTTCACCCGATGTCTGCCCTACAAGTCCGTTAACCTCAGCGTGTCCCCTCTTTCCGTATATTACAATCTGAGGGCGCGGATGATCACCAATAGTCTCATCATAGCTTTTCTTTATGCGCTTCTGCAACTGCAGCACAACCGGACATGTGGCGTCAATTATCTCGATATTGTTCTGCCGGGCAAGCTCATAGGTCGACGGCGGTTCGCCATGGGCACGCAGGAGCACCTTCACATCATGCAGATCCTTAAGCTCTTCATGCGAGATGGTAAGCAGCCCTTTCTCTCTCAGACGCTCGACTTCAGCACTATTATGCACTATGTCGCCGAGACAGTAAAGCCGCCCGCTTTTCTCCAACTCCTCCTCTGCCTTGCGTATGGCAGTGACCACACCGAAACAGAATCCGGACCCTTCGTCGATTTCAACCTTTACCATTTAAACTATACCCGATGAGATAATTTTTGTCTCTTCCGCTTTTTTGTTTGCAATATTTATCACACGACCGGGAAACTCTCTGACAATGCCGAGATTATGAGTAGCCATCACAACAGCTGTGCCATTTTTTGAAATAGAATGCAATGTCTCGAGTACACCATGCGCCGTTTCCGGATCAAGATTTCCGGTCGGCTCGTCGGCAAGTATCAGGCGCGGTTTGTTAAGCAACGCCCTTGCAATTGCGACACGCTGCTGCTCTCCTCCCGAAAGTTCATGTGGCATCTTGTAGGATTTGTTCTCCATTCCCACGATAGAGAGAACTTCCTTTATACGGTTTTCAATCTCACCGCCATCTTTCCATCCCGTAGCTTTAAGCACAAACAGCAGGTTATGCCGGACATCACGGTCGGTAAGAAGCTGAAAATCCTGAAAGACGATACCCATTTCCCGTCTAAGATAGGGAA
>JAIDKP010000236.1 GCA_029051445.1 Muribaculaceae bacterium
AGATAGGTCTCGGTGAGGCGCATATAGGCTATCGCGTTGGAGCCGTACATCTTGTAATGCTCCTCGTCGGGAAGCGGGAACTTCACCAGGCGCACACCGTCGTTCTCGTCGGCCACACGGCTGTCGTTGTCAGACGGGAGCTCGGCTTTGGTGGCATATGTGCCTCCGTTTTCGACAAGCTGCGACCAGGGAGCGATCTTGTCGTAGATCACGGTTGTGTCACCCTTATGAAACGCACGGTAGTTGCGGCATACACGGCCCTCGTAGCGGTCATCGCTCAGCTTGCCCACAAAGAACATGCCCTCGTAGTCGTTGTTGTCGTAGTCGAACACACGGAAACATCTCTTGCGTGTATCGCCGTCGTCAAACTTCTCATATGGCGAGCCGAGCTTTATGTCGGGGCGCGTCTCCTTGTAGAGATTATATTCGGGATCGCGCGAGGGGGCGAGACAGTATGTGTTACCACCCGAGCGGAGATTTGTCTCAAGTCCGAGATAATCCTGAATATACCGTGGATACCACGACGACATGCTCCAGTAGTTGGTACAGCGTTTCTGCTCGTAGGAGCAGGGCACGCCCCAGAGAATCTCGCTGGAAGTGTGGTTTGACCATCCGAAAGTATCCTGCCATCTGGGCTCGATCGCATAGGGCCCGTACTTGCCGTCGATGATGTCCTGACAGAGCTGCGCCGCTTTGTCATACATTTCTTCGCCAATGTAGCTCTCGGCATTGAAATACAGCTCGGCGAGAATCATGGCCGCCGCCCCTTTCTTGAGGTTGCCTGCGACTCTCTGATGCATATCTGTGCGTGCGGGCAACTCTTCAATAGCTTTCAGAAGCAGCTCTTCTGCCTTGGCAAACGTCTCCTTTGCCGTCGAACGTGGAAGCAGAGGAGAGTCATTGGAGGTGTAAATGGGGAGACCGCCCACCCAATCGAGACCAAGCATATAGAAGTAGCCCATCAGCGCGTTCATTTGTCCTTGGTCGGCCTTTCGGTCCTCGTCAGTCAGACCGATAGCCTCATAATTGACAGTCTCGAGGTTGGCAAGCACATCAAGACAGCGTGCCACACCCTGCAGAGGCTCTTTCCAGACAGTCGAGGCAAGGCCGTCGTCAGCGATTACTGTGTGATTGCGTTTGCGCTGGTAAGAAGCGCTGAAACTATCGGAACTGCCGTCGCAGCGCAGAGGACGGATCACACAATCGGCTCCATGCTCGTTGATTTCAAACATATAGTCGACCAAAGCGCTCCAGTGGGCGAACGGGCGTGCTACCATCTGATCGATATTCTCTCTGCTTGTCAGGAATGTCTCGATAGTGGTCTCCGAATAGTAAACCTCATCGATATTACAGGAGACAAGCGCGCCGGCTATAAATGAAGGTATGAGTATTTTATTGAATTTCATTTTCGTTCTTGTGTTGAAAGTGATTTACACGATGTGTCAGAACGTCAGCTGTACGCCTGCGGTACAGCGTAGTGTCTGAGGATAAACGCTCGATCCGCTACGCACCTCGAAGCCGGGAGCAAGACCGTTGATTCCTATCTCCGGATTCATGCCGCTGAACTTGGTGAAAGTGTAGATGTCACGTAAAGTAAGGTAGAAGCGGGCTTTCTGCAGATATCTGGTCCATTTGGCAGCGTTGAGGTTATAGCCTATAGAGATCGATTCGATTTTCAGGAACGAGGCATCCTCAAGAAAACGGTCGGTGAGGAACTGAGTGTCCTTGATATCCTTGTTTTTCTCATACAGCGGCTTGATGATGTTGTAGGCGCTCTTTGAGTTGGCTATACCCATCTGCCACGAGTAGTTGGATATAGCATCGAAGTTGAGCCATGATCTCAACGACATGCCGAAGTCAAAGTTGCGGTAACGGATTGTATTATTCCAGTTGGCGATAATCGCGGGAAAAGCGTTACCGGTATAATACTTGTTCTCCTTAACGAGATACTTGCTGTCGTGTACCGACACGACTTCTCCGTCTTTTGTGTAAATGAGGAATTTGCCATCCTCGTCAAGACCGGCATAACGGTAGAGGAAAAATTTTCCGATATCCGACCCTTCTTTAAGACGAACATTGGCACCACTGCCGTCGCCGAAATCCTGATAGGCGAGTTCCTGATCGCTCAGGGCGAGTTTCACGATCTTGCCTGAATTGTGAGAGATGTTGACTGTCGATGTCCAGCTGAAATCCCGGTTCTGTACAGGAATTCCGCCAAGTTCGATTTCCCAGCCGCGGTTGCGCATGCGGCCCAGATTGCGCCAGATCGAATTGCAGACATAGGGCGGCTGAGGAGCATCAACCGAAAAGAGAAGGTTGTCGATATTGCGGTTGTACCAGTCGAATTTACCGAAAAGACGGTCGTTGAAGAATGAGAAGTCGACACCTACATCAAACTCTTTCTTCTCCTCCCAGCGCAGATCGTTGTTCACGTTGTTGGCAGGGCCGTAGGCCGAGAGCCACTTGCCGGTCGTCTCATTGTACCAGTTGCCATAGTCGTTGGTGAGACGACGGGCGGTTATGCCATTGGGAATCGAGTTGTTGCCTGTGATACCGTAGGCGACACGGATCTTGAGGTCGCTGAGCCAGTCACGTGTACTTTCCATGAAGCTTTCGCGACTGATACGCCATCCGCCTGAAAGAGCCCAGAAGTTACCCCAGCGATAATTTTTACCGAATTTACCGCTGCCCTCATGGCGAATAGAAGCGCTGACCATATATCTGTCATCGTAACTGTAGTTGGCACGTGCGAAATATGAGAGAAGACCGGTTCTGACACCCTTGCCCGAACCCATGCTCACACCGTTGACATTTCCCTCTTTGTAAAGCGATCCTTCACCAATGTTCCAGGGTCCCACACCATTGATTGAGAAATCGCCGTTGCTTACCGAGAAAGACTCTGATCCGTCATTCTGATAGTAGGCCCAGCCTGCGGTCGCATCCAGGCGGTGTTCCCTATTGGATCCAAACTCCTTTATGTAAGCCAGATATGCGTCAAAATTCTTTTTGTTGTCCTTACTATAGCTATGCGTTGCCTCTCCGTTGCGGTTGTTATACCATGAATTCCAGTGCTTATGATCTTCATAGTAGACGCTATAGCTCATTTCTCGATCGATATTTGCCGAACCATGTAGATTGAGACCGTCACAAAGCCGTATCTTGATCGTGGCATTAGCAAGAAACCAGTCTTTCTTATTGTTGTTATAAATATACTCCACTGCAGCAACAGGGGTGGTCTCCTTATCGGCTCCGGCTTCATATACATTCAGTTCGTTGGGATTTGTCGGACTGTAGAGTGGAATGGTGGGATTGAGCTTCATGGCACTGTTGACCGTGCCGGTGCCACCACGCTGGTCTGCGTCTTTTTCACGGGCCTGAAGTCGCACGCCGATTTCTACACGACCGTCCCACATCTTGTAAGTCGCATTGATGCGTCCCGAATAATCCTTGCGGTTGTCGCCGATAATCACTCCTTCCGCATCTTTGTACATAAGTGACGAGTAGACCGAAAGGTTGTCGGTGCCGCCCTGGAGTGTGAGCATATGCTGCTGAGTGAAAGGATGATCGACTGTCACTTCGTCATACCAGTCTACGTTGCCGCCATAGTCGGGCTGGGCGGGCTTGACAATTTCAAGATACTCGTCTCTTGAAAGCATCTCGGGTTTCTTGCGTATAAACTCGGTAGTGAACTCGCCGGTGTACGTCACATTGACTTTACCGGGCTTGCCTTTTTTGGTAGTCACGAGGATCACACCTGCTGCCGCGCGTGTGCCATAGATGGCTCCGGCAGAACCATCCTTGAGCACATCAATACTCTCGATATCCTCCTGAGCAAGCATGCTGAGATCACCCCCGGTCATACCGTCGATAATGACGAGAGGGCTTTGCGCGGCATTGATCGAACCCACGCCACGGAGCTGGAAACTCGCGCCTGAGTTAGGCGAGTTTGTTCCGTCGATGGTCAGACCCGCGATCTTGCCCTGAAGAGCGGTAGCCACAGTGGCACCTCCCACACCGGCCATCAGGTCTTCACCCTTTATGGAAGTAATAGCCGATGTCACTTGCTTTTTCTGCATCGAGCCGTAGCCGATGACAACAACATCATCGAGCACCTTCTGGTCGGGTGCGAGCCTGACAGAAAGTACATCTTTGTCCTTCACGGCCATCACCTGAGGCAGATAGCCGATGCTTGAAAACCTGAGCGATACATTCTCGGGGATCTCGATCGAGAACTCACCGTCGATATTGGTCGAAGTGCCGACACCGGTCGCATTATCAGCCATAACGGTAACTCCGATCAGCGGATCGCCGTTATCGGCATCGGTCACCACTCCGGTCACCTTGCGTTTTGGCGCGCCGACAGCATCTTTGTCGCGTCCGGCAGCGTTGCTTCGGAGCGATATCTGCCTGCCCTTTATCTCGTAGGTAACGCCTGTGTTCTTGAAGATCTCGTCGAGAATAGCGGTCACAGGCTTGTTTTTGGCCGACACACTCACCCGGCGACGCGTGTCGATGCCTTTGTTGTAGTAGAAAAATATATATCCGCTTTCCTTCTCGATTCTGGAAAGCACATCCTTTACAGACTTGTTTGTGACCTCTATTGTCAGAAGCTTATCTTTCCCATCGGCAGACGCTTGTGCGACAGCGCCAAAAGAAATGAAACAGATGCAGAGAATCAGCATGGCACGCAATGTTCTCCACAGACATGAATTGTTCATGTTATTATCAATCATTATATTCGCATTTGCTTTATTCATTTTAAGGTATCTCTCTTCCGACGGCCGGATATGCTGTCGACATCATCCGTCCGTTGTTTCTTTTCATGGCACACTTCCTTTCATAATAAACTGAATTTAATGGTTATATATTAGCTGTAAAGTCCCGGAATTCCCTTGCAGGGATTATTCGGGTCTCACGTATATGAAGCCTTCCTCCTCAGCACACACTATCGGAGCAGAGTAGGTAATGACGGAGATCACTTCGTCAAGGCTTTTTTTCAGGTCGAGTTTGCCCGAAACTCTCATCTCGGACACGATCGGATCGACAGCAAACCGGCACCCATAGTAGAGTTCCAGTTTCTTAAAGACCTCAGCCAGGGGCTCATTGCTGTATATGAGCATATTGTGGATCCAGCTGACATATGGCACGACATCCACGTCGACCGGCGTGCCAAACACACCCGCGCTGTCGACAGCCAGATACTGGCCGGGCACAAGTGCCACATGCTCTCCTTTGCCGTTATCCACAGTCACCCGTCCTCCGACAAGCACCACCGACGCTTCAGGCTCCATAGGGTAAGCCGATACATTGAATGAGGTGCCGGTGACGCAGACGTTGAAATCGCGTGTAATGACGGTGAATGGACGCGCCACGTCGCTGGCAACCTCAAGATAGGCCTCACCCTCGACAATGACTTCGCGTCTGTCGGTGGCGAACTCCTGCGGGTAGACCACGCGAGTGCCTGAATTGACCCACACACGTGTACCGTCGGACAGCAACAGTTGCGACCGCCGCCCTTTCGGCACTATCAGCTGACTATAGACCGGAGCCGCAACGGCATCGACACTTTTGGGCTTTGCGCTGACAGTATCGGAATTGACCGTGAGATCACCCTGCGCCGTGTACACGATCTCAGCCTCCTCTTTCTCGACATCGATGCGCTCGTTGTCGGAGATCATAAGCACAATGTTGTCATTATCACTGTCAGACATCGGCAAATTCTGCATCGCATAATCTTTTATCGAGTCTGCGGAATCAACTGCCGACGGCCTGAGAAACGGAAAGCCAACAAAAAGGACGATCATGGCCGCCGAAGCTGTAAGAAGCAGCGCGACACGACGATAGACGCGCCGACGGCGATTGACCCGCACTGCGCGCGAGACACCGAACCACGACCGCATGACATCGTCAGGGTCTACGCGAACCTCATTTGAGTTGACGTAATCGACCAGACGCCGCACAACATTGTCTATGTCTGTCTGCTGTTTTCCCATTGCTTTGCGATATGCTACAACTAAGACGTAGTTCTTAAAATTATCTACTCTTTTTTAATTAATTTTTTTCAAAAAAATGTATCGTAATAGCCTTCGGTGCTTTGGGCGCTACTGGCGCACGCTCAAATACCGGACACGAGCATAGCTGTCATCAAAGGCTTGCGGAAAGTGTCCCGGTACCTGCTGCCCAAAAAAACAAGGCCATGCTTGCGTCGAAATCGGGACCGAGGATCGCACGCAAGCGATCGAGAGCACGGTGGATCTGATTCATCGATGACTGCGGGTTGATTTCGAGCGCGGCCGCCACTTCCTTGTGCGATAGACCTTTGACGTAGCGCAGATAGAGCACCTCGCGCTGTTTTTTCGGCAACATGCCGTAGGCTGAAAGCAGACGTCGGCTCAGACGCAGCTTCTCGTCGTCGTGCTTGAAAATACGCTCGAGCGCAGTATCATCAATATCAAGACTAAACGCATGGTCATCGATGTTCTCCTCCACATGGAGCGCCGACAGCCGATCGATCAGGACGTTTCGCATCGAGGCCAACAAATATGACTTCACATAGGTGAGTTCTGAAAGGCGACGGCTGCTGCATATCTTCACAAAAACATCCTGTATACAGTCTTTCACAAGATCTACATCGGGCGTGTATCTCAATCCGAAATTGAGCATAAGTTCATAATATCTGCAATATAGCATTGAGAGTGCAGAGGAATCCCCCTTCAGAACCAACTTCCACAGTTCAATGTCGTTCATACAGCAGTTACCGGATATGACTCATTACTTACGTGCGACAGTATAATGCAATACTCCCCGAGAGAGTTAATGGGATATATTAAAACGGCATTCAGCTTATTATCTACTCACTTTTTGGATTTTTTACAAAAATAACAAAAAACAGCGTAAAAAAGCGGCAATCGACCTAAGGCCTATTGCCGCTTCGGAATATATGGCGGTTCGCTATTACCGATTACTCGAGATCGACCGGCACAGCGACAATCTGAAGATTGTTGCGGCGGATAAAGTCGAGAATATTGTCGCGGTAGGCTCCTTCCTTCACATCGTCCTCAATGCGTTTCAGCGCATTAAACACCGATGTTCCGCTCTGATAGACATGACGGTAGGCTTTTGCGATATCATCTATAGCCTCATCGTCAAATCCTCCCTTGCGCATCACATAGGCGTTGACTCCGAAGTAGCTGACCGGATTGTGCGCCACAATGACATAGGGAGGCACGTTGCCGGAGATGCGGCATCCGCCCTTGACAAGCACCCAGTCGCCGACATCCGACCCCTCGTGAAGAATAGAGTTGCTTGAAAGGATCACGTAATCACCGACCTTGACACTTCCGCCAAATGTCACTCCGTTGCCGAGCACGCAGTGGTTGCCTATCGTGCAGTCGTGACCGAGATGAACATTGGCCATGATGAAGTTATCGTTTGCAATGTGTGTGCCTCCCGTAGGGTTAATGCCAAGGTTGATGATAACATGCTCACGAATGACATTATTATCACCTATATAGCAGTAGGTCTGCTCTCCTTTCCAGCGAAAGTCCTGCGGTGCGGCTCCTATCACAGCCCCCTGATAGATTTTGTTGCCACGTCCCATGCGGGTGCCGTTCAGTATACTCACATAGGGTTTGATCTCACATCCGTCGCCAATTTCTACGTCGGCTTCAATGTAGGCAAATGGATGGATTATGACGTTGTCTCCGATCTTTGCGGCCGGATCAACATGTGCGAGTGGTGAAATCATAACGGAATATGTTTTTAACGGGTATCAGAATCTTAAATGCCGGCTATACCTCCGCCACCAAGCGACTGGTAAAGGCTGATGACAGCCTGTGTGCGTGCAAGATCGCAGCTTATGACTCCCATCTGTGCCGAAAGCAGTCCGCTCTGAGCAGTGAGAAGCTCAAGGTAGGTGGTAGTGTCGGTGTATTTGAAGAGCTCAGTCGTAGCGTCGACCGAACGCTGCCAGGCCTCGACCTGGCGGCCAAGCCACTGCGCCTTGTCGCTGTTGCGGTCGTAGGAATCAATGGCGTTGTGCACATCGGCAGCCGCACTCATGAGTGTGTAGCGGAATGTGTTGAGTGTCTGCTCCTGCTGCGCCTTGGTTGCCTTGAGGCGGGCGATGTTCTGTCCGCGCTGGAAAATGGGGGCCGTGAGCGATGCGGCAAGCTGTGTAAACCACACGGCCGGGTTATGTATCATACCGCCCACCGAGTTGGTGAATCCGAGATTTGCGGTGAGGTTGATAGACGGGTAGAATGCCGCACGGGCCGAGTTGGTGGCATAGTAGGCCACTGCGAGCGAACGCTCGGCCGCACGCACGTCGGGGCGGTTGGCAAGCTCTACCATTGGGACACCGTCGCTGACAGCGGCAGGAAGCTCGAGAGCCAGCCCCGGAGCGATATCCCATGCGTGGGGCATCTCGCCGAGAATAAGCGAAAAAGAATTCATCGCTTCGTTCAGCGAGATCTCCAGATCGTTCAGCGAGGCACAGATATTATAGTAATTGGCTTCGCTTTGAGCCACACCGGCCTCATTGGTACGCCCCGACTCCTTGTACTCCTTCATTGTCTCGACATTGCTTTTCCACACCATCGATGTCTCGCGTGTAAGCTCGACCTGAGCCTCAAGCGACGAGATAGCATAGTACAGATTGGCAACTCCCGAAATTATCTGGGAGCGCACAGCCTGCTCATAGTCTTTGGACTGAGCATATGAAGCCTCGGCTCCACGCTTTGAGTTAAGAATCTTACCGAATGCGTCGAATTCCCATCCAAGCACCAGAGGTATGGTATAGGTCTTGGCAAAAGGTGCATGATCATATGATGCCGCAACAGCATTGGGAGAGAGCGCCACCGACGGGAGATAGCTCATTCTCGCTCCCAGCATATTGGCGTGCGCCACCTCGATGTTGAGGCGTGCGTTCTCAAGATCGATATTGTTGTCAAGGGCACGCTGTATGTAGCCCTGAAGCACAGGATCGGTATAGACCGTCTGCCAGGAGAGTGTGCCGAGAGCTCCCTCGGCGGCCGTCTGGTCGGCGGCTTTTACGTACTCCTGCAACAACGGGTCGTCGCCGGTCTGCTTGGCCATGTCAAACTTATTGTAGATATGGCAGCCCGTGAATGCCGGGAGGATGGCTACCGCCACCACTCCGGCTACAAGGGTCTTATATATTTTTGCAGTCATTTTTCAGGAATGATGCTGTTATTTACTTGGAATACTGAACAATCTCGCTCTCGACGGCATCGTTGTTGGTGTCTTCCCACTTGAGCGGCGATATCTTCTCCTGGATTATCTCGAAGATGACGAAGAGAGCAGGCACTACGAGCACCTGAAGTATCATGCCGATAAGCATACCGCCGATCGAGCCTGTGCCGAGTGCACGGTTGCCGTTGGCTCCCGCACCGTTGGCAAACATCATAGGCAACAGACCGATGATGAGGGCAAGCGAGGTCATGAGGATCGGTCGCAGACGCGCAGTGGCGCCGGCAATCGCAGCGTTGATGATCGACATGCCGGTGCGGCGGCGCTCAAGCGCGAACTCGACGATAAGAATGGCGTTCTTGGCGAGAAGTCCGATAAGCATGATCAACGCGATCTGCAGGTAGATACTGTTGGCGATCTCAAAGAAGCCCGCGAAAATGAAGGCTCCCATAAGGCCGAACGGAATCGAGAGAATAACTGAAAGCGGCAGGATGTAGCTCTCGTACTGCGCCGAAAGAAGAAGGTAAACGAAAAGCAGACACAGAGCGAAGATTATAGCCGTTGTGCTTCCGCCCGACTGAGCCTCCTCACGCGTCATACCCGAGTACTCGTAGGTGAATCCAGAGGGAAGAGTCTCGGCTGCCACTCGCTGCACGGCAGCGAGCGCCTGACCGGAAGAATAACCTGCGGCCGGCTGTCCGGTAACCGAAATCGACTGGAACATATTGAATCGGTTGAGCAGGTCGGGACCGTAGATCTTGGTCAGCGTGACATAGTTGGAGAGAGATGCCATTTCTGCACCATTGCGGATCTTGATAGCCGACAATGTCTCCGGCGACACACGCGCCTCAGGCGAAGCCTGCATCATGACACGGTAGATCTTGCCGAATCGGTTGAAGTTGGAGATATACATACCTCCGTAGTAGCCCTGAAGAGTCGACAGGATGGTCGATGGCGAGATGCCGGCCTGTTTGGCTTTGGCAGCGTCGATATCGATCATATACTGCGGGAAGGTGGGGTTGAACGTTGTCATGGCTACCTGAATCTCAGGCTGCTGATTGAGCTGACCGAGGAAATTCTGCACTATGGCAAAGAACTCGTTTACGTCACCGCCGGTCTTATCCTGCATCTTGAGCTCAAAGCCGTTGGTGAGAGAATAACCGGAGATCATAGGAGGCGCGAAGCATACTACACGTCCGTCCTTGATCATCGCGCCTGCCATGCCATAGATCTTACCAAGAATTGCATTGGACATCTGATCGGCCTCCTTGCGCTCTTCCCAGTTCTTGAGCTTGATAATGAAAGTACCGTAAGTAGCACCCTGACCGGCCATGAAGCTGTAGCCGGCGATCTTCATGCGATATTCAATTTCAGGTATTCCTGCAAGGATCATATCGACCTTGTCAAGCACCTCCATAGTGCGCTCCTGCGATGTGCCCGGGGGCATATCGACCATACAGAAAAGCGTACCGGTATCCTCGTTGGGGACAAGAGTGGTAGGAGTCCGCCCCATGAGCCATACAAGCACAGCAATAGAAGCCGCCACTGTAACAAAGGATGTGATCTTGTGAACCACAAACCACGATGCAGCCTTGTTATAGAGCTTGAGCACGCGGCCAAAACCTATTTCAAATCCTTTGTGGAAGCGCTTGCCTATAATGCCAAGCATAGTCACCACGGCAACTGCGATCGCTACGACAAACTTGAGGATGTGCGACGGCTCGCTGTACCAGCCAAGTACCATGAAAAGTATCGTGGCAACCAAGGCAAGACCGGTTACGAGAGGTGGAAGATCAAGCGAGAATGTCTTTTTAGCACGCTTGGCCATTACTTCTCCTGCCGCGCTATAGGCCTCGCCAAGACGCTCTTTGAGCGGTTTTTCGTCATGCGCCTTAAGGAACACGGCACACAACGCAGGTGAAAGCGTAAGAGCGTTAAGCGCCGACAGACCGATGGCTATAGCCATGGTAAGACCGAACTGACGGTAGAAGACACCCGAGGTACCGGAGATGAACGACACCGGTATGAACACGAGCATCATGACAAGCGTGATCGATATAAGAGCGCCGGAGATTTCAGCCATTGCATCGATCGATGCCTTTCTGGCACTCTTGTATCCGGCATCAAGTTTAGCATGTACAGCCTCGATCACCACAATGGCATCGTCGACCACAATCGCGATGGCGAGCACAAGTGCCGAGAGGGTGATGAGGTTGATCGAGAATCCGATAAGATTCATGAAGAAGAATGTGCCGACAAGAGCCACCGGGATCGCGATCGATGGAATGATAGTCGAACGGAAGTCCTGAAGGAACACATACACCACGAAGAACACAAGGATAAAGGCCTCGATAAGGGTCTTGATCACCTCGTGGATCGAAGCGTCAAGGAAGTCATTGTTGTTCATCGGGATCGCGAACTCAAGACCATCGGGAAGCTCGCTCTTCATGTTTTCCACCACATCCAGACAGTCGTTGATGATCTGTGTGGCGTTTGAGCCTGCGGTCTGAAAAATGATAGCACTGGTCGCAGGATAACCGTTGAGCGAGTTGTGGAATCCGTAGGTAACACGTCCGAGCTCAACTTCCGCCACATCTCCGAGACGAAGCACCTCACCGGTCGGCTTGGCCGCTACGACGATATTTTCAAACTCATCGGGAGTCGTGAGACGTCCTTTATACCTCATGGTATACTGGAAGCTCTGATCACCCTGCTCGCCAAAGGCACCCGGAGCCGCCTCGACGTTCTGTTCGGCAAGAGCATATGTGATATCGTCGGGCATAAGGTTGTACTGCGCCATCACATCGGGCTTGAGCCATATGCGCATTGAGTAATCAGCACCGAAACTCATCACATCACCCACACCGGAGACACGCTGCAGCTGCGGGATAACGTTGATCTTGGCATAATTGTCGATAAACTCCTCGGAATATTTACCTGACTTGTCGTAGAGTGCCACGTTGAGAAGCATCGAAGTCTGGCGCTTCTGTGTAAGCACACCCACACGGGTGACTTCGGCGGGCAGAAGGCTCTGAGCCTTTGCTACACGGTTCTGCACATCGACAGCAGCCATGTTGGGGTCAAATCCCTGCTCAAAGTAGACATTGATAGTGGCAGAACCGGTGTTGGTGGCTGTCGACTCCATGTAGGTCATGCCCTCGGCACCGTTGATCGACTCCTCAAGCGGAGCGATCACGGAGTTAAGCACAGCCTGTGCATTTGCGCCGGTATATGTCGTGCTTACCGAGATCGTCGGTGGCGCGATATCGGGGAACTGGGTGATGGGGAGCGAGAAAAGTCCGATCAGACCCAGAAGGACGATGAATATCGATATCACCGTCGACAATACCGGACGATTTATAAATCTGTCAAGTTTCATTTATCTCGTTGCTTGATAAAGCTGAAATACTAAAATTGATAATCGCGCGGCAGTTACTGTGCGGCTGGAGCTGACGCAGGTGTGGCGGAAGCATCAACCGGAGTGATTTTCATGCCGTCGCGCAGAGTCACTCCGACACCTTCTACCGCAATGCGCTCACCGGGATTAAGACCCGACTTGACTACAAATGTCTTGCCATCGTTGAGCGGATCGACCACTACAGGGCGGCTTACTACAGTGTTGCTGTCGGTCACGACATAGGCAAAACGCCTGTCCTGCAGCTCATAGGTTGCCTTCTGCGGAATTATGACCACACTGTCCTGATTGACGGGGAGAAGAATCTGTCCGGTCGAACCGCTGCGGAGCATCCCGTTATTGTTTTTGAACAGCGCACGCACCGACGCCGATCCGGTCGAATTGTCGATCACGCCCGAAACTGTAGCCACCTTGCCTGGAAGCGGATAAACGCTTCCGTCGGAAAGACGCAACCTGACTTCAGGCATAGCGGCAATGCGCTCCTGAAGCGTAGCCTCACCGTTGTCGGTCATATCAAGAAGATCACGCTCTGTGAGCGAGAAGTAGGCGTAGACCTCGCCGTTGTCACTGACAGTCGTGAGCGCAGGCACCATAGAAGGAGAGGCAAGCGATCCCTCGCGGCTCGGTATCATGCCCACAACTCCGTCGCTCGGAGCAGTCACTACCGTGTAGCTGAGATTTTTCTGAGCATTAGTCAGAGCCGCCTGAGCCTGGGCAAGCGATGCCTTTGCTGTGGCAAGATTGTTTTTTGCAAGCTGGTTCTCATACTCGCTGATGATATTCTTGTCGAAAAGACGCTGCTTGTTGTCTGCGGTGAGCTGAGCTGTCTGCACCGCAGTCTGAGCCGATGCCAGAGCTGCCTGAGCCTGATCTACCGCTGCCTGATACTGAACCTGATCAATCGTAAACAAGGGCTGTCCCTTGCTTACACGCTGACCTTCGTCGACATGCACTTTTGTAATGAACCCGCTGATCTGCGGACGGATTTCAATATCAGTCTTACCCTTGATAGTCGCCGGGTAAACGTGGTCAAGAGCCGAAGAACCAATCGAGAGAGTCTGGACGGCGATCTGAGGAGCCTGTCCCTGTGCGGGTCCCTGCTGTCCACCGGAAGAGCATGAAGCAATCATAACGGAAAGAGAGACTGCCGATGCACCTGCAATAAATAGCTGCTTAATCATTATTATAATATAATTTACTAAACGTTTTCTCTGTTATATAAGATATAATTGTACCTAATCATTATCAAGATGCAAAGTTAGACATAAAATTATGAAATAAAACAGTCGTCTGCCACCTAAAAAAGCCTTTTTAGCCCACAAAACAGGTAAAAATGTCCACACTATTTGTCTAAGTATGCCGGGCATTGATCCGATATTTCTTTTTTTGATTAAATTTGCGTTATCTACAAGAAGCGATATAACTAAAAAAGAACCAACACGCAAAATACCAATGTCGATCGACAGCATCATATCGGCCGGAGTGGCCCGAGCAGTCAACGAGCTCTATGGCCTCAGCACAGAGGCATCAAGCATTGTCCCCCAGGCTACAAGGAAGGAATTTGAGGGTAATCTCACCATTGTGGTTTTCCCCTGGGTAAAAGCCGCACGCAAGTCTCCTGAAGCTGTGGGAAAGGAAATTGGCGACTGGCTTGTAGATAACGAGCCGGCGGTTGACCGCTATAATGTGGTCAAAGGCTTTCTTAATATCGTGATCGAGCCAACCTACTGGAACAGCGTGCTCAAGCATATCGCATCGGATGCCGATTTCGGTTTTGTCAAGGCCGATGAGTCCAGCCCTCTTGTGATGGTGGAATACTCTTCGCCGAACACCAACAAGCCGCTGCACCTGGGGCATGTGCGCAACAACCTGCTCGGCTTCAGCCTGTCGGAAATACTCAAAGCCTGCGGCAACCGCGTGGTGATGACCAACATTGTGAATGACCGCGGCATACACATATGCAAGTCGATGCTTGCATGGCAGAAATGGGGCGAGGGAGTCACCCCGGAGAAGGCCGGCAAGAAGGGCGACCATCTCATCGGCGACTTCTACGTGCTCTTTGACCGTCACTACAAGCAGGAACTTGACGAACTGATGTCGGGCGGCATGAGCAAAGAGGAGGCAGAAAAGGCTTCGCCGCTTATGGCCGAGGCCCGCGAGATGCTCCGAAAATGGGAATCCGGAGACGCAGAAGTGCGCGGATGCTGGAAGATGATGAACGAGTGGGTCTACTCGGGATTCGACGAAACCTACCGCCGCATGGGTGTAGGCTTCGACAAGATCTACTATGAGAGCGACACCTATCTCGAGGGCAAGGAAAAGGTGCTCGAAGGACTTGAAAAGGGTATCATGTACCGCAAGGAGGACGGATCGGTATGGGCGGATCTTACCGCCGACGGCCTTGATCACAAGCTGCTTCTGCGCAGCGACGGCACCTCAGTCTACATGACCCAGGACATAGGCACCGCCAAACTTCGCTACCGCGACTACCCCATCGACAAGATGATCTATGTGGTAGGCAACGAGCAGAACTATCACTTCCAGGTACTATCACTTCTTCTCGACAAGCTCGGCTTCAAGTGGGGCAAGGATCTTGTGCACTTCTCCTACGGCATGGTCGAACTCCCCGAGGGCAAAATGAAGAGCCGAGAGGGCACGGTGGTTGATGCCGACGATCTGATGGAAGAGATGGTTTCGACAGCACGCGAGGTGTCGCAGCAACTCGGCAAACTCGACGGACTGACAGAAGCGGAAATCGACGATATCGCCGAAACTGTGGGTCTCGGAGCGCTCAAATACTTCCTGCTCAAGGTCGATCCGCGCAAAAACATCACCTTTGACCCAAAAGAGACTATCGACTTCAACGGCAACACCGGCCCGTTCATCCAGTATACCTACGCCCGCATACGCTCGGTGCTCCGCAAGGCCGATGAACAGGGCCTGAAGGCTGTGGACTACACAACCGTGGTTCCCGACGAGAAGGAGATCGCCCTTATCCAATGGCTGAACGACTTTGCCGGTGTCGTAAACGAAGCGGGACGCAACTTCTCCCCCGCCATAATTGCAAACTATGCCTACGAGTTGGTCAAACTGTACAACCAGTTCTACCACGATCATTCCATACTGAAAGAAGAAAACGCCGCAATCAGGGCTCTTCGCCTGGAATTATCGGCAGTCACCGCCCATACCGTAAAGAAAGCGATGTCGCTTCTCGGCATCAATGTGCCTGAACGCATGTGATCAACCTGCGGCATCAATTTGTTATAAAACACAGACAAGAATTCTATAACTGAAATATGAACAACTACTACAATCTCCCTCCTACACCTCCCTCCTACGCCGAGTCGCTCGACCAGCGCGTAAGCCAGGTAATGAAGCGCGTATATGTCAAGATGTTTCTCGGACTGCTACTCACTGCCGCAGTGGCATGGGGCGTAGCCGCCATCGCACCTGAGTTCCAGATGACTCTGATACAGAACCGATGGATCTACTGGGGGCTCTTTATCGTCGAGATTCTGCTTGTACTCGGCATATCAGGCGGCGTGACACGCATGAAGCCTACCGTAGCCACCGGAATGTTCTATCTCTTCGCTATCGTCAACGGCCTCTCTCTGTCGCTCATATTCGTAGCCTACAGCCTGCCGTCGATATTCAAGACATTCCTCATCACGGCCGGAACGTTCGGTGCCATGAGCATCTACGGTTACTTCACCGAGAAGGATCTGACAAAAATCGGGTCATTCCTCTACATGGCACTCTGGGGACTGATCATCTGCATCGTTGTCAACATTTTCTGGGCCAACTCCACACTCGACTGGATCATCTCAATCGCCGGAGTCCTTATCTTCATTGGCCTTACAGCCTGGGATACACAGAAGATCAAGACAATGGCGGCACATTCGGCCGGGTTCAACCCGTCGGCACTCGCCACAATAGGTGCCCTGACCCTCTATCTCGACTTCATCAACCTGTTCCTGTATCTGTTGCGCTTCTTCGGCTCAAGCCGCGACTAATGGGATTCTGGGGAAAGTACAGAAACGATTACGCACAGATTGCCCGCCTGGGCCTGCCGATACTGGTAGGCCAGGTGGGCATGATTGTCGTGGGGTTTGCCGATAATATCATGGTCGGCCGCTACTCTACACAGGCACTTGCCTCGGCTTCGTTTGTCAACGGAGTCTTCAATACGGCAATATTTGCATGCATCGGCTTTTCCTACGGCCTGACTCCACTTGTCGGCGCGCTGTTTTCACAGGGACGCCGCACACATATCGGCGGACTGATGCGCACCGGGGTCTTCGTAAACATCCTGTTCGCGCTACTCGTGTCACTGCTTATGGGAGTGCTGTATCTGAACGTCGACCGGCTTGATCAGCCGGAGGAACTTCTGCCGATAATACGTCCATACTTCCGTCTCTACCTTGCAGGAATATTGCCTCTGTCGATGTTTCAGGTGTTTGCACAATGGTCATGGGGCATAAAGAACACCGCCATGCCCATGTGGATCATACTTGGATCAAATGTGATCAATATAATCGGCAACTGGCTGCTGATCTACGGCAATGCAGGCATGCCGGAACTCGGACTACAAGGCGCCGGCATCAGCACTCTGACCGCGCGATGGCTTGCCGCGATAGTGATTGCAGGAATATTTTTCTTCAAAAAAAGCAACCAAGAGTATCGCGATGGTTTCAGATCGACACCAATATCGTGGTCTACGGTCAAGCAGATCAACGTAACGTCATGGCCCGTATCGCTGCAATCGACAATGGAATCGGCATCATTCAGCATCGTGGCTCTCATGGCAGGCTGGCTCGGCGCACTTGAGCTTGCGTCGTTCCAGATACTAATCGTCATCAGCACGCTCGGTTTCTGCATATATTACAGTATCGGATCGGCTATCGCTGTACTTGTCTCCAACGAGACCGGACTCGGAAACCGCAGCGGCACTCGCCGCGTGGCGTTTGCGGGATATCATATCATGCTGTTGCTTGTCGTAACCGCATCACTTCTAATAATGATTCTCAACCGTCACTTCATCGCCGCCTTCACCGAAGACGCGGCAGTGATAACCCTCACCTCCACACTAATTTTCCCACTTCTACTCTATCAGATCGGAGACGCGACACAGATCACATTTGCCAATGCGTTGCGCGGCACCTCCAATGTCATGCCTATGCTGTGGATCGCTTTTGTGAGCTATGTTGTGATCGGCATCCCGGCATCTTACACTCTTGGATTTACGGCCGGGCTTGGACTATATGGCCTGATTCTCAGTTTTTCAGTCTCCCTTTTCTCTGCGGCCGCCTTTTTCTTGTACTTTTTTCTGCGGACGACCCGTGAAAAAAAGCCACGAACCATAGTGCGCACAGATGCGTTATAGGTAAAAATGTTTCAACATCAACCTATGTTCTTCACACTATGATCAAGAAATTTCTTATGGCATTCATGGTCGCATCAGGCCTCGGATTCGCCACCTCACACGCGCAGGTTCCCGCACAACTCAGTCTCAGTTACGGCGGCTACACACAAATGGACGCTTCGGACATGCACGACGGCTGGCATAAAGTAAACAATGCCTGGGGTGCCCTTACGGCCGGTGTCAACTTCAAGCTGGCTCCCAAGCTATGGGTCGGACCGAGCTATACATTCAGCAGCACCTCCACCAAAGGCAATCCCGGCAGCAAACTCGCCTACCACGCAATAATGCTTAACGCACGCTATGACTACTGGCAGCGCAGTGCTCTCAGGATATACGCCCATGCCGGCATAGGTGCCGAAATCACCCACCTGATGCCCAAGGGAGATGACTCATACAACAAATCATATTGTGCGTTTCAGCTCGTGCCTGTAGGCATCGAGTATGGCGTCAGCCGCAGTATCTCGGTATTCGGAGAACTCGGCTACGGCGCTCAGGGTCTCATACAGGCCGGCGTGCACATCAATCTCTGACATACAAAATGAAAGAAAGGCTCATCACTCTGCAACTTACCGAACGTCGCCATCAGGAACTCGACACGCCTGATTCTGAACTTGTAGCAGCGGCGCAAGCCGCAACCGACGGCTCATATGCCCCGTACAGCAGGTTTCATGTAGGCGCAGCTATAAGACTCGACGACGGAACCATAGTGACAGGAGCCAATCAGGAGAATGCAGCTTTCCCGTCGGGGATCTGTGCCGAGCGCACTGCTGCATACTATGCGGGAGCAAAATATCCCGACAAAAAATTTCAGGCGATAGCTATCGCCGCACGCGAGGGAGATTCAGAGGAAATGACCGACTACCACATCAGCCCATGCGCGGCTTGCCGCCAGACACTTCTTGAATATGAGAAACTTGCAGGCAAAGGAGTCAGAGTGCTAATGGTTTCACGCAAGAGTGTATTGGAAGCAGAATCAGTTGCCTCGCTTGTACCGCTTGCATTCACTTCTTTCTGAAAGATCAAAGATTATAAGCAACGCCCCCGAATCTGTTGGCAGAATCGGGGGCGTTGCTTATAATGGTGCTCCGAGCGGGACTCGAACCCGCACAACCGCAATGGTCAAGGGATTTTAAGTCCCTCGTGTCTACCATTCCACCATCGGAGCAGAAAAACCGGTCAAAACTGATTTCAAGTGCAAAGATAAGGGTTTTTCGTTTTATAAAAAGTGAAAAGGACGATGTTTTAACAATCAAAATTCATATTGTAAAAAAAGAGCTGTTTATGAACCTGACAAAAAACATGAACGTTATACAGTAGCAGGCATCCTCCCGCATATGCCGACTTACAGCACTTAGAAAAGCGGGAGAAGATCCTGAATCAAGACAACCTCATTCTTATTTTTTACTACATCTGATGAAAAAACACGTATTGGTGACACTTGCCGCCATAGCAGGCGGAAGTTTTATCCCTTCCACATTCAGCGCACATGCACAAGACGCAGTGGTCGAGGAGACAATGACAACTGTCATGACCGACGAGCCCTGTAAGACATTTTACAACGCGTCAAACAACAAAAACTGGTTTATTCAGCTCGGAGCCGGCATTGACATTCCCTATGTGGAAAATATGCTTTACCGTGGCGATGCGAAACGCCGTATGCAACCTAATTTCCAGGCAGGATTCGGACGCTGGTTCTCACCTTACTTCGCATGGCGTGCAAGTGCCAGCTACCGCCAGCTCAAATGGAACGGCGGTAACATATCCAGAGCCAAAATGGCTGAGGGTGACTTCGATATCATGTGGGATGCATTCAATTCCGTTCTCGGTGTTGACGAGAAACGCCCTGTATCGCTGATCCCGTTTGTCGGAATCGGCGTAGGCTATGCCCGCGGATTCAAGAGCGACGCGATCAATGTCTACGATAACGACGGCAAGCCCAAAAAGACTTCGGTGACTCTGCCTGTATCGGCCGGCCTGCAGGTGCGTTTCCGCACTTGCGACTACGTCGATCTCTTCCTTGAAGGACGTCTCGGATTCTTCGGCGACAACTTCAACAATGTTGTCGGCGGCAAGCCTATCGACATCAACGCTACCGCTATCGCAGGCATATCGATCAATCTCGGCCCGCGCAGATTCAGCACCTACAGCCCTTGCGATGACCTTGCCTATATCGCCGGCCTCAACAACGAGATCAACTCTCTTCGCGGTGACCTTGCCGCAACCGGAGCCGCTCTCGCAGCCGCAGAATCGCAGCTTCCATGCCCGG
>JAIDKP010000237.1 GCA_029051445.1 Muribaculaceae bacterium
GTCCCGGATGGCTTGTCGAAGCCGAATGCATGGCTATCAAGGCACGATGAGGTTCAGAACGATTATAACCACCGTTTTTCCAATAGCGACCGCACTTGCTGTCGGCGCCACATCTTTTACCTCCCCGACCATCTACAGTTCTCCCTGGTGGTATTTCCTATGGGCAGCAATAGGGCTGTGTGTCGCCGTATCTCTCCTCAACAGAAAAATAAGACAGCATAAAAGTCTGGCCGGCCTGCATTTTTCTCTGCTTCTCATCATCGCAGGCGGAGGAATAACCGCTCTCACATCGACACGAGGAACAATTAGACTGAAAGCAGGCCTGTCGACCGATTCATTCTTTGCAAAGGACGGAACAGAATACCGGCTTCCCACAACTCTGACGATGCTTTCACTCGACATGGAGTATTATCCGGGCATGACGTTTCCGCGCGATTTCAAGACCGTGCTTTCCACAGCCTACGGCGACACTGTGGAAATCTCGATGAATCATATCGGACATATCCATCCATACAAACGCCCGTGGGATGATTACCGGATATACCAGACCTCATACTCCGATGACGGAAGCTCAATTCTTACGGTAGTAAGGGATCCTTCGGGCATAGCTCTCACATATGCAGGCTACATTCTATTCATTGTCTGCGGCATGTGGCAGATCATCTCATCATCAGGACTGTCTTTTTTACGATTCAGCCGAAAGTCGGCCACAATCTTTTTGACACTGACAGCAACATGCGGCATGTCGGCCACAGAGTCCGACATATCAAGCGTATCAACGGATTCACTGATAAACTGTCAGGTCATGTTCAGAGGACATGCAATGCCATTTGAAACGATGGCGCGCAAAGTCTCACTGACCCTCACCGGAGCTGAGCATGTGGCAGGAATGGACGCATCAAATTTTTTAGCCTCGCTGATCACAGCTCCAAGTGAATGGGAGAATGTTCCACTGCTGAGAATAAAAGACAAGGCGCTCCGTAAAGCCCTCGGCATAAACGGACAACATATCTCACTCTCGGCTCTTTATTCAGATGAGGGAGTGTATTATCCGCAAAATCTCTGGAAAGAGGGCAATGGGCAGCTGGATGATGCGATATTGCGCCTCGACGAGAAAGTTGCACTGCTCGCCGAACTACAGAACGGCGATCTGTTCACCATAATACCTCCGGAATCCCCCTACCGGCAGTCGCCGATCCAGACCCTACTGATGGTTCAATATGACCGCTGCCGTCCCCTTCTGTGGTTTGCGATACTATCGTTTACCGCTGTCGCCCTTGCCATGACATTCCAACTGTCGGCACGCAAAAAGCGCATTCGATCGTTAAGCAACAGCGTTTTTACCCTCACAGCAATCTTCGGCGCCGTCGCTTTTGCCTGGAACTGGGCCACATCACCGTCCACTCCTATGGC
>JAIDKP010000238.1 GCA_029051445.1 Muribaculaceae bacterium
CTCCGATATACGAAGTCGAGAAGCCCCATGTGAAACACTTTGCGGCCTGATTATCATAACTGCCTTTTGAGTACAGATAATCGGCTATGGCACCAAACTGAAGCCGCTTGTTCACATTTCCTGAAAATGTCGCTTTAAGACGATCCTGAGAATTATAACGGTTGCCACCGAAATTATAACTGATAAATGTAAGCGGGATACGTGAATTGTAGTAACGCATCTTACTTTGCGATGGCAACCACGCCTGCAGTGCGTCCCTGAAAAAGAAATCGGTCATGGGACTGCGGTCGACAAAAACAAGATTCATTCCCGGACCACCAAGATTACCGGTTGTCGCATAAGCCGGACTAACAGCCGATGAAATCGACTGTAGCGAATAGTTTATGTAGTTGGTATCTACAACAGCCGGTTCACGAAGCCCCATAGGACCTGATACACGCCACGAATAGACCTGTGGTTCTATATTCTTGGCATGTTCGGTCTGCGTTGTCTCCGCACCATTGCGCGGTGGCAACGGACGTCTTGGATCGGACTGAGCATAGGATACTGCTGCAAACGACAGTGAGACAACAGCAGCTGATATATATCGAAAAAATGACTTCAAAACACTTTTATTCTAAAATATACTATCCTGCAAAGTTACACATTTTTTTATCGAGTCCTGTATTTTTATTCAATACTGTTGTCTTGTTTGTATTTATTAGTAAATTTGCAGCAAACATTCAAGTTTTAAAAATATGCCCCTTATAATTCCTCAAAAATATAAATTAAAGCTACTGCCGGAAACAACTGAAGTAGCCATCAAAAGCATCAAGGACGAGTTCCAGAGACTTCTTAGCGAGGCTCTGAATCTTCGCCGTGTCACAGCACCGCTGTTTGTTCTTTCAGGAACCGGGCTCAACGATGACCTGAACGGAGTCGAGCCTCCTGTAGGTTTTGACATAGCCGCAATGGGTGGACGACATGCCGAGGTAGTGCACTCTCTGGCCAAATGGAAACGCGCAAAACTCGGGGCATACGACATCGCTCCGGGATTTGGCATCTACACCGACATGAATGCTATACGCACTACTGAAGAACTTGACAACCTGCACTCTCTTTATGTGGATCAATGGGACTGGGAGAAGACCATCAAGGAGGAAAACCGCAACCTTGATTATCTAAAAGACACTGTCACAAAAATATATCAGGCAGTAAGAGCCTGCGAGAGAATGGTATTCCGCCAGTTCCCGCACATCACTCCCACACTGCCCGAGGAAATTACGTTCATCCATTCAGAGGATCTTGAACGTGAATATTCCGGTCTCAATGCCAAAGAAAGAGAAAGAGAGGCGGCGCAAAAATATGGAGCCGTTTTCATCATTGGTATCGGCGCACCACTCGCATCAGGCGAGCCCCATGACGGCCGCGCTCCCGACTATGATGACTGGATTACTCCCACCGGCGACGGTCATTGCGGACTTAACGGCGACATTATACTATGGAACAGCGTTCTGAATATCCCGTTTGAGCTTTCGTCAATGGGAATACGAGTGAGTCCGGAGTCTCTTGCCAGACAACTTGAGGCACGCGGCTGCACCGAGCGATCAAGGTTCAGTTTCCACAAGGCGCTTCTCGACGGACAACTTCCACTATCCATAGGAGGTGGAATAGGACAGAGCCGGCTTTGTATGTTCCTTCTTCAGAAAGCCCATATCGGCGAAGTACAGGCCTCGATATGGCCTGAAGAACAGATTGCCGCCTGCGAAAAAGCCGGAATATTCCTGCTTTAGAACTCTGTTCAGATCTGAATCAGATCACGCATTACTGCATCGGAGCGGAGCCATGCGGACTCCGGTATCGCAACCCGACCTTCGGCGGTAGCAACAAGAGTGCCGGCCGAGAGGTGCCGGCCGACAGCACGCATCATCGGCTCAGGCGCATTGTCAGGCACAAGAAATCCGCGCGATGTGCGCAACGATGTAATTATTGTGTCATTCAGACGGTCCAATGGGGTTTCTGTCTCTATTTCAAGCGGGAGAGCCCCTTTTCCGAGTTCACGCATATAAACAGATACCGACGAAGGATTGGATGCACGGTCAACTCCGTCAAAACTGTGAGCTGAACAACCGATCCCAAGATATGGAGTGCCGTCCCAATACGAGGAATTATGTCGTGCCCTATACCCCGGCAACGCGAAACTGGATACCTCATAATGCTCATATCCGGCTTCACGCGCTTCACGGCAGAGCAATGCATACATATCCTCGACAACCGTGTCTGACGCTTCCGCGACCTTTCCTGCGACAAGACGGGCATATAGCCTTGTACCCGGCTCATATGACAGAAGATATGCCGAAAAGTGGTTTGGCCTGAATGAAAGCATACGACGCAGACTGTCGCTCCACTGCCCTATAGTCTGTCCCGGCAGACCATAGATCAGATCAAGGCTGAAATTCAGTCCTGACTCTGCAAGTGCCTCAATCGCCTTCTGCGCACGTCCCGGCTGAAAGTGCCGTCCTACGGAATCAAGAAGATCCGGAACAAACGACTGCACCCCCATACTGACCCTGTTTATTCCTGCATCCCTGATTTTTCCAAGCCATTCACTATCTACCTGCTCCGGATTTGCTTCAATCGTGTATTCGCCTCCCGGTGCCACATGCGGGATACCTATTACGCGGTCAAGAAGATCTGTCGGAATTACAGAGGGAGTTCCTCCACCGATATAGGCGGTATCCCATACAGGTTCCTCTCCGTTTTCGCTCCACGGACTACCATAAAATCTCATTTCACGCTCATGCATGAGCGCTTTTATGTAGGATTCGGCTTCCGCACGTCCGTAGGGTTTTGAATAAAAATCGCAATACCAGCACTTTGAGCGGCAGAACGGCAAATGTATGTAAAGCCCTTTTCGCATAATGCCTCAAGTTATCCCCTGTTGCATATTTCCCTGAAACTACAATATCGGCAGTTCCTGTCACTGTCGGCCTGCACAAAAGGTTCTTTCGGATCAAACAGACGCCGGATCCTCTCCGACATCAGATATTTGAATTCTTCGTTGATATCCCGATAATCCTCAAGCACAGGCAGCCCCCTTGATACCTTTCCGGTCTCAGGATCGACACGAGGGGGACCTACTTTCAGATCACCTATCACACCACTGTTGACGATATCGCGCAACCCATATATAAAAGGCTGTATACGATCCGTATATCCTTTTAACTCACTATATGAATTACAATAAAGCATAAGCTGGGTGATGCCATGTGGAGATGCCGTGCTCCCTGAAAGACTGTAATCCACAAGATGCCGCACCGTCGAAGCCCTCATCTCCTCCCTGCCTGTCTTGTAGTCCACAAGTCTCAGATACGGCTCAGAGGCCGATGTGTCTCTGACGAGATCGATACGGTCTATGACATGCACGAAGTTGATACTCTGTTCCGGCGCAAGAGACAGTTCCAGACGATCCTTGCTCTCGCCATGAAGATATATGACCTCATACTTGTCCTCAAGCCAGAGAGCTTCCGCCTCCAGAACCCTCAGAATATTTTTCTTTACAAGCGCGGCAAACAACGTCGATTCTCCATCAAGACGTGTGTCAAGATCATCTCTTCCAGCCGCGATTCCTGCCCCCTCAAATCCATGATAATTATGATTTATAGCACGCACGATATACCTGTCGAGCAGAGGATCGTGCATGAGCGAACGCAAAAGACGTGACGAGAGCAGAGCGCCCTTGTCTGACCGGTTCTGCAAGGACGCCTGATGATTATACAGGCATTCAAAAGTCTCATGCACAATTTTGCCGTAGACACTGTCGTCGATATACCCTTTGACATCGTCAGGCATCTGGAATCCGGCAATATACTCAAGATAGAATTTCAATTCACAGTCGAGCAACTGCCTGATCGAACTTGCAGAGAAATAACGTTTTTCACCTTCAGGCGCATCGGGAAGAAACAATGACAGAGCCGACATCACGCCGTCGTTCTTGTCCATTTTAATCTCATTGCGCCTGAATGCTCCCACCTTATAGTTTTTTATAACCGAGGTCAGCCCCTCAGGTTTATAGGCATAGACCAGCTGATACAGATAGCGCGACATCTCTCCCGAAGTCAGCCCCTCGGTATTGGCATTATATACAAGATATACCTCGGAGGCTCTGGACAGCATGCGATAGAACGAATAGGCCGTCTCCGCCTCTTTTTTCTCTGCAACCGGAAGTCCATAGGCTCTGCGCAACGTCTGTGGTATAAAAGTCGGAGACTGTGATCGTTTCGGGAAAACACGCTCATTCATCGACAAAGCGATTATGCGATCGAAATCAAGCGTGCGGGTCTCTTCGATACCAAGCACCTGAAGTCCACGCAGTGGCGCTCCGCTGAATCCGACCTTACGTCCCGACATAATCCTGGCAACCGACCGAAGCACCGAAGTACCGCCATAATCGACACTGTCGCCGAGCACATCAGCAATATTACGCTCAAGCATGTCAAGCTCATCAAGATAACCACGCAGAAAACCACGGTCAAGGCCCCACAGATCCTCTCCGACTTCCTCACATTCTTCTCCGTCGGGCATGTCAACCTCAGAAGCCTCAGGTTCGGGAAAAAGCGAGAGCAGACATCCGACAGCTGTTCTTATCCCGTCAAAAGCGTTATGACCGATCTCGGCATTTCTAAGTCCGACAAAAAGCGGGGCCAGACGTCCGGCCACCTTCTGCAACTGTAGCGCAGGGACATTGTAAAGACGCAGATGCGCCATATGCCTCACAGTCGCACGACACTCTTCAGGAGCAAGCCTGAGAAGCATCGGATGAGACAGGAGTTTATTCACGTCATCCCTAAAGAAAGTCGTGGCTTTCTCATCACCGACATAACGCGCACGAGAATGCATGAGCGCGAAAGTCTCCACTGCCGAGGCTACAGGTGAGAGCCGAAGCGGATAACCCATAGTGATATTCACATCCACACCTTCATTCAGGCGAAGAGAGTGCAGCAGAGGCACACAAAGAGACTCATCGGCAAGCAGTACTGCCGTCGATGAAGCCTCATGCGGCTTTATATCCATCGAAGCCAATATAGATGAAGCCTCTTTTACCTGTCCGATTTCCGATGGTACGCCAATGATACCCACACGCGGAGTCCGGTCGGGACTCATCAGCTCAAACGGTGCCGGAAATCTTTTACTGAGACGCTCCACTGCGCCAGCTGCCATGTTTCCCTTCAATCCGAATGACGGCAGCCCGACATCCCAGAAAAAATCGGCCACACCGCGCCGGTGCAATACATCCATAACCGCAAGCTCAGATTCCGCGAGAGTTCCGAAGCCGGCAAAAACATATCTTACTTCCGGATCAGAAGATAGCCCGCCATCCTCATACTCCCTTGCGAGCCTCTCGGCCACACGGCGCATCCCCATGCCCCTGTAGTGGATTCCCAGTCCGGCAAGCCTCTCTCTGAAATCATCATACAACGGCCCAAGTATCTGCCAGATCTTAAAGAATGCTTTTGATGCCGGACGTTTCTCACTGTCAGCGACAGATTCATAATCGATCCACAGCCCCTCATCGCTGTCATCGTCAGGCACAAGATGCTCAAGCCCGGTTGTGTCCCAGAACTGCCTGACCAGTTTCCACTTCTCCGCATCAAGCGGATTGGTCTCTATCGACTTCAGATCCCTGAGATTGCGCAACACATCGGAAGCATCTGCCATCTCAGCGTCAATTTCCTCAAAATCATTCAGAATCACATCACCCCAAAACATGAAAGACGACAGATTCATCGCCGCTTCACCGGGCATTCCCATGCGTGAGGCAACAGACAGATATGATGAATACAACGCTATCAGAAGCTCTGTGCGCTCACCTTGCACACTGTCATCATTCCACCTGTCAAAAAGATCATCAAGCGTAACAGTTTCCGGGGCAAGAAACGGAACATTGAAGTCATGCAGGCGCGTTCCCTTGGCTTCTCGCAGATATTTCTGAAAAAAAAGCGAACTCCGCCGGTTGGGAAACACAAACACATAGCCCGACAGACCGCCGGGATTCTCCCGGTCATAGACCGTCGCTATCTGCTGCAGAAAAGGATCTGTCGCGGCTGCCATAGTGAGATAATACTACTGCTTGATAAGCAGCACGACTTTGATAGCCAGATCAAAAAAGACAATACGCGCCGACGAGTTGCCCGCAATATCATTGGCGGCCCTGTCCATTTCTCCCGTAAGCTGAACGACATTGGCCGGAGTGATGAATCGTGAGAAGTTGCGGCTGAAAGCGGCCTCTTCACCCGTCATGTAGTTGATAGAGGGGTTACCGAGATTGGCAACAAAATTTTCGCGGAACATACGGCTGCAATAAGACAGGAAACCGATCTGAGCCTCCCGCCCTATACCATGCATCTCAATCGACCATTTGCGCAAAGCCGCAATATCCTTGCGGTAGGCCATGCGCATCAGGGAGATGAACCGTTGCAGATTTTCGCCTCCGTCAATCCCTGTAAGTCTCATTGCAAGATTGACATTTCCTTCGGCTACATGCGCAACGGCAAGAGCATCGGTCTGCGTCATTGCGTCTCTGGTTCCGATAAGGACATCGGCGGTTTCGGCATCACTGAGACGCCTGACTCTCACACGTTGCAGACGCGAGTATATAGTAGGCAGTATCTCCTGGGGGCGATTGCTTACCATGATGATACGCGTATCAGAGAACGGCTCCTCGACAAGTTTGAGCAGCTTGTTGGCAGCAGAGTCATTGAGGCGTTCAGGCAACCACACAATTGCGATTTTGTAGCGTGATGCCCGTGCAGTAAACGCAAGCGCACGCCGCAATGCATCGGCCTCCCCCTTGTATATGACCGGCTGGCCGTTGATATTTCCAAGCCGTGAAAGCCATGCTTCCATATCGGCATAAGGGCATTCGTCGAGAAATTCCCTCCACTCGTCCATCCAGTCCTCACTCTCGGTTTCGTCGGTCTTTTTATTCCCCTTTTTAAGCATCGGGAAACTGAAATGCACATCGACATGGCTATGCCCGGCATGCTGAATGCAGGCGGCACACTTTCCGCAACTGTCACCGTCGGGCGTGCGGTTTTCGCAATGGATATACTGCGCAAGAGCCCTTGCCATCTTGAGTTTGCCTGTCCCCTCAGGCCCCTCTATCACGACTGCATGTGGCAGACGATCCTCATCGACCATGCGGCGCAGACGGTCAACAGCCTCCCTGTTACCTACAATATCAGCAAATTTCATGATATCACTTACAAGACATACTCGTGACTCAGAAGACCATCTTCACTACCTTCTCGACACTCTTCACCGCATTGTGACTGTAGTAATGTATCGACTTCACCCCGTGGGCTATGAGATCGCGGGACTGAGCGGCACACCACTCGACCCCGACAGCCTTCGCCTCATTGTCATCACGGCATTTCATCAGCTCGGCAGCTACCTCCTGGGGAAGATCGACTTTAAACACACGTGGAAGAAGCGTAAGCTGACGCAACCCCACGATAGGTTTCAGTCCGGGAATTATAGGCACATTGATACCGGCTTCACGGCATTTGTCGACAAACTCGAAATAGTGGCGGTTATCAAAAAACATCTGTGTCACAATATAGCCGGCCCCGGCATCAACCTTTGCCTTCAGCATCGCGATATCCATGGCCGCATTAGGTGACTCCTCATGTTTTTCAGGATACCCTGCCACACCGTAGCTGAAGCGGACTCCGGTATGTATATCCATCGGCGTTCCGTCAAGCAGATATCCGTCGTTAAACTGATTGACCTGTTGCTGCAGGTCGGACGCATGTGCGTGTCCGCCCTCCGTAGGTATGAACGACGGCTCATGTTTTGCCTTGTCTCCCCTGAGCAGCAACAGATTGTTGATACCCAAGAAATTCAAATCAATAAGAGCATATTCGGTCTCGGCCTTTGTATATCCGCTACAGATCAGATGCGGCACCGCCGGTATCTTGAAACGATTTTGCAGTGCAGCCGCTACGGCAACAGTTCCGGGACGCGAACGCTCGGTCACTTTCTGATACAGTCCATCGGCTGTCGATTTATAGACAATCTCGCTGCGATGTGTCGTGACATTGATATACAACGGATCATAGGGTCTCAGAAGCTCGACATTCTCAAAAAGGCCGTCGATGCCGCGTCCTCTCAAAGGAGGAAGAACCTCAAAGGAGAAGCCCGGGCTGTGATGTTTCTGAATTATCGATGGTACAGTATCCATAGTGGTTTCCGGAGTGTGGGTTTGTAACGATTTGCAAATTTAATCAATGCGTCAGAGATTAGCGATAAAGATAACCAGTATCATAACCGGTGACACATATCTGAGAAGAAACACGATCGCCGGAGCGAGAGATGAAAGTGCTGTGCGTGGAGTCGTGAGCTCACGCCGCAATATGTTGCGATCAAGCATCCATCCGGCAAAAATCGAGATCAGCATTCCGCCGAGTGGAAGCAGGACATTGGATGAAGTATAGTCAAAGAAATTGAATATATTAAATTCTCCTATTACCGGTAAAGAGAGCCCGGACCAATAACCGAACGAAAGCGCACAGGCGACTCCGCAAACCATAGCGACGGCAATTACAAGCACACAAGCTTTTCCACGGCTCATCCCACGATCCTGTGTAAGCCACGCGATCCCGATCTCACTCATCGAGATCGTAGATGTGAGCGAAGCCAGAAACAGCATGAAGAAGAACAGAGGAGCCCAGAACCAGCCGCCACTAACCTGCGCAAATATGGCTGGCAGAACCTCAAACACAAGTGTCGGTCCTTCCTGAGGGGAAAAGCCGTAGGTGAAGACAACCGGGAATATCAACACACCGGCCATGACGGCTGTGAGCACATCCAGCCCTACGGTGACTGCCGCACTGCGCACAAGCGGAGTCCTGTCAGGGAAATATGACGCATAGGTCAGCATACACCCGAGACCGAGCGACAACGAGAAAAAAGCCTGCCCCATAGCACCGATTACGACTCCCGGAGTGATCTGGGAAAAATCCGGTTTAAACAGGAAACTGAGTCCGTCGGCCGCTCCAGGCATTGTAAGGGAGTTGACACAGAATACGGCAAGCAGAATCATAAGAGCGGGCGTCAGCAGATTTGAAGCTTTCTCCACTCCCTTACGCACGCCACGCACTATCACGCAATAGTTGATCAGTAGAAAAACGACAGTCCACATAACCGGACGCAAACCGGCCGTGAAGTCGCCGAACAATGAGTGCAGCTCTTCGGTCGAGTTGCCGGCAACCTCGCCTTTCAGCGACACTACAAAATATTCAAGAGTCCATCCGGCTATGACCGAATAGAAGCTAAGTATCATCATACCCGATGTGACACCGATGACACCGATAATTTTCCAGAAAGGTTGTCCCGGCTTAAGATGCCTGAAACACCCCAGCACATTGCAATGTGTCGAGCGTCCAAGCGCAAATTCGGCACAAAGCACAGGAATCCCGAGCAAAACAATGAAGAATACATAGATGACAAGAAACGCACCCCCACCATGCACTCCGGCTTCATAAGGAAAACGCCATATATTGCCAAGGCCTACAGCAGACCCGACTGTAGCCGCAATCACTCCCAGACGGGTAGCAAACAACTGATGTTTCGGTTTATCCGACATGTCTTTTATTTTTCAGGACAAAAAGTTACTGCCACGAGGCACTGCCACGCCGTCATTCGACCGGCTGAAGACCATCGGCCGGCACCCTGTGATATAGCGGACTGTCTTTATGATCAGGTTCAGCCTGTCTTGTGATCTTCGCACGGCGTTTATCCGCTTTTTTCTCCATTACATCAGTCACCGATGCAGTATCGCCCGGAACCGGCTCGACGACTCCCACCTCAACAGGAGCTGGACAATCATGCCGGCCACTGATCAGAACAGAGGCAACACCGGCAACAGCTATAATCATAGCTACCGCAAATATAGCTCTGGTCTGGCGCTGTGTCATATATCAAATAGCAAAGGAGATATCAGAATTACAAAGATCAGCACCGGCGCGATCCATCGTATGATGAACAGTATCGGACGCAGAACCCATGATTTTACAGTACCGCCGTTAGTGATCTGATCCTCCATAAATCCCTTCGGTGCAAACCAGCCGAGATAGACGCATGTGGTCATCGCCACTATAGGCAGCAGTATGTTTGTCGCAAAGGTATCAAAAAAGTCAAATATAGTCTTACCGAAAATACGCACATCGTCAAGCGTACCGAGCGAAAGCGAACATAAAGAACTGAAAACAAACAACGGCAGCAATACGGCCAGACATGCAGCAATACGGCTCATGCGAAGCCTGTCCTGAAAAAATGCTATTGTCACTTCGGCAATCGACATAGTAGAGGTCAGGGCTGCGACAAGAAGCAGCATAAAGAACATAACTGACCAAAGCTGTGTCAAAGGCATATGTGCAAAAACTTCGGGGAGCGTGACAAAGACGAGAGTGGTACCTTGCATGGCTTCCCCTTCAAGCCCGAATGACATAACGGCCGGAAAAATTATCATACCCATCATCACGGCAACAAGAAGGTCAAGCACCGACACCGTTATTGCAGTACGTGTCAGCTTAGTATCCTTAGGAAAATAAGACGAATAGGTGACAAGAATTCCCATACCGAGGCTCAAAGAGAAAAATGCCTGCCCAAGAGCATCGATAACAACTTTAGCCGTAAGCTTGGAGAAGTCAGGACTGAAAAAATAGCGCAATCCCGCTCCTGCCTCCGGAAGAGAGAACGCCACTGCACAGAACACAAGCAGGATCACAAACAAAAGCGGCATAAGAATATTGGACAGCCTCTCGATCCCCTTCTGCACTCCTGCCATAAGAACTGCCAGATTGATTCCGATCATGACATAGGTGTTGACAAGCGGCTTCCAGTCCTCCTGAATATACTCACGCATCCGATCGGCAAAACGGATCTTATAATCAGCGACTGAGTCCAATGCCATTCCCGCATCCTGAGCATAAAGATTTCCGGTTACCGATTGCCACAGATATTCAAATGTCCAGCCAGCCACAACCATATAGAAACACAACACCATATAGGATGCAACTATTGCAAGCATTCCGTTCATCCACCACCATTTTCCGGGCGACAGATTTCTGAAAACCCCGACCGCATCGCTTTTACCTCCACGGCCAAGAGCAAATTCGGATACCATTACCGGAATTCCCAGAAGGAAAACACAAGCGATATACACAATCAGAAAAGCAGCTCCTCCACCATTGGCCACCTCGCCCGGAAAACGCCAGATGTTTCCCAGACCGACCGCCGACCCCACAGTCGCCGCAATAAGTCCGATCTTAGATCTAAAATTTACCTTATTTGTACTCATATGGGCGCAAAAGTAATAATTTAATATCATTTCATGGTAAAAATCTTTAATTATGTTTACAAATATCCTATTATA
The DNA here is from genome assembly GCA_029051445.1 of Muribaculaceae bacterium. Lineage (GTDB taxonomy): Bacteria > Bacteroidota > Bacteroidia > Bacteroidales > Muribaculaceae > JAFLTL01. Next base: position 11,417 of record JAIDKP010000238.1, read on the forward strand.
CACACTAATTGACATCACAATTAGCATACACGTTACAACAATAACACGCCTGTCACGCTGTTGAAATATCGCACGCCCGACCCCTTATTTATATTAAATACAAATAATAGCTTTCGAAAAAATAAAAGTGTTCCTCACTCCATAGTTTGGTATAACAAGTGTTCCACGCAACAGGGCATGTTGATAAAATATGTTAAGCATTATCATAATAAAAAGTAACATCTCTCTAAAACATAACAGCTTACACCGACTGTTGATAACTTTTTCGGCAAGTCAGACGCAAATATCTGTGTTTCAATACAAAAAAACTCCGATGGGAAACACAAGCAAAAAACGACTTTTTTTTTGGAAAAAAATCGACGAATTTTGCGACCGTATAGAAGCATAATATCAAGTTTAGTTTTAAACCGCAACGCTAAAACACGCTCCCGAATATAATGACATCCAAGGAACTTGCAGCAAAATGGGAAGAATGCATGACAATCTTCCGCGACAATATCCCCCAGCCACAGATCGACGGCTGGTTCAAACCTATCACGCCACTATCGTTTGACGGTAAGCGGCTTGATCTGCACGTTCCATCTCCATACATCTACGAGCATATTGAGGCCCACTTCATACACATCATGAAGCCGGTGATCAGGCGGGTGTTTGGCGAAAGCGTTGGATTGTACTACTGCTATAATATCATTGGAGGCGAGAAACAGTCGGAAGTAAAAGTCAAGACCGACGGCAGCTCTGCGGCCGCCCGACCAAACCATGCCTCCTCCCCCGCTGTAACACCTCTTGATTTCGCACCCAAAGCCGACGATCTCCCTGAAATCGACTCTCAGCTTAATCCAAGATATACATTCGACAACTACTGCGGAAGCGCATGTAATAATCTTGCACGCTCTATCGGCGAGGCAATCGCCAATGATCCGACGTGCAAGACTTTCAACCCTCTCTTCATTCACGGCCCGTCGGGAGTCGGAAAAACCCACCTCATGCATGCCACAGGCATAGGCATAAAAGAGCGCACACCTTCGGCACGCGTGCTTTATGTGACTGCCAGACTGTTTGAGAGCCAATATACCGTAGCCACACGCAACGGCAAACACAACGAGTTCATACAGTTCTATCAAAGCATCGACTGCCTTATCATCGATGACATACAGGATCTTATGGGAAAGGAAAAGACCCAAAACGCCTTCTTCCACATTTTCAACCATCTGCATCTTAACCACAAGCAGATCATCCTGTCGAGTGACTGCGCTCCCGCCGACATGCACGGACTTCCCGACCGTCTGCTCACACGATTCAAATGGGGAATGACCGTAGAACTTGAACGTCCTGACCTTGAATTGCGCATGCAGGTGCTTAAACTGCGATCGGAGCAGGAGGGCATCAGTCTGCCGTCCGATGTCATGGAGTTTATCGCGCAAAACGTCACCGGATCAATACGAGAGATCGAAGGAATAATGGTCTCTGTAATGGCTCATGCTACATTCCTCAGCCAGAACATCTCTGTCGGGCTTGTAAAAAACATCATCAATCACGCTCCGGCTTCATCGCGCCGTCAGGTCAACTTCGAGATGATCACCCAGAATGTAAGCGGATATTACAAAATCGACCCGGAGCTCCTCTACACCAAGACACGCAAGCGCGAAGTTTCCGATGCCCGCCAGATGGTGATGTATCTCGCAAAAAAACATATCAACCTGCCACTTACCACAATCGGCGCACGACTGTCGCGAACACATGCCACCGTACTCCACGGCTGCAAATCGATCGAGGAGCGACTTGGATTTGAGAAACAGCTACAGGAAGATGTAGCAGCCATCGAGCAGACCTTTGCCTGAGGCAATTCCCGCATAATTCCGACAATAGACCACAAAAATTATACAAAACCGGAGAATATCATCTTCGGTTTTGTTAATTTTTCAGAATTTACCTATATTTGAGACATTCTTGCCAATCTACTGACCGATAAAGTTTGTTTCAGTAGAAAGCATACTAATTAAATATATACAAACATGAATGTAGAAAACATCGGGACTTGGGCAGGTCTGGTATGGACAGCACTCAGCGAAGCAGATGTGCTTGGTGTCAAGCAGCTCAAAAAAATCACAAAGCTGAAAGACAAGGAAGTTTTTGCAGCTCTCGGATGGCTGGCCCGTGAAAACAAAATCACACTGCACCCCGACGAGGCCGACGGGAAAGAGATCCTTGTCGCGCTTGTACCCGAAAACTGACCGAGAGAAGAAGAAGAACCGACACAATTCATCGCTCTCTCTCGTCGATCTTATGACTTGAATTTCCTCTCCGGTGTGACAGTGCCAACGGGATATCCGTGACGGCCTTCAGCCTCGGGGAGGTTTTTAGCGAGCCTACATTCCGGTCTAACAGCAACCACTTTACAACACAAGGCAAGATTCAGCCATGTCATAAACACATGACATAACTGACAGCCCAAACGTCATTGGCACGCTTTATGCTTGTCAATAACCGTAGCCGAGATCTGACGGAGTCCACACCTCAGACCGACAAACCAAAACAGAATACAAATCAACAACTCAAGATAAACTACAAGATATCATGAAGGTTAAACCACTTTCCGATCGTGTGCTCATCCAGCCCACCCCCGCCGAGGAAGTAACAGTCTCAGGCATCATCATCCCCGACGCAGCCAAAGAAAAACCCCTGAAGGGTACAGTCATGGCAGTCGGCCAGGGCACCAAGGACGAAACAATGGTAGTCAAAGAGGGCGACACAGTCCTCTACGGCAAATTTGCCGGCACAGAGATCAAGATCGACGGCGAGATGCTCCTGATCATGCGTCAGAGCGACATTCTGGCAGTCATCGAGGAATAATAATCCACTAAAAAGAAATTGCAATCATGGCAAGAGAAATAAAATTTGACATCAAGGCTCGCGAAGAGCTTAAAAAGGGCGTTGACGCTCTCGCCGACGCAGTGAAGGTGACACTCGGCCCCAAAGGCCGCAATGTCATCATCGACAAGAAGTTCGGCGCACCTCATATCACGAAGGACGGCGTGACAG
>JAIDKP010000239.1 GCA_029051445.1 Muribaculaceae bacterium
GTGATTTAAATATAGACTTATATTTTCATTTTTACAAATTCAAAGCATCAAATGCAATATGTTATATAACACATCTTTTCTACAAGCGCTCGACATCTTTCCCGTTTATCCAGGCCCGGTGAATGTTATCGACTTTCACTTCAAGCCACATAGGAAAAACTGAATCAGACGTGAGCTTGACAGAATCGACTATTTCAACAACAGCACCTTCATGAAGCTGAAATGCCTGCTCCGATTTATCCTTAGGGACACGAGGTACAGTCGAAAGCTGAACATTTGAAGATGTGACGATCGCAGTGGAGTTATCTGAAACAACCGAAGCTGTTTTTTGTGCCATATATACAATACACCCGTCAAAGACAAGGATAACCAATCCACCGAAAAAGCAAACTTTTCTGATGATCACCGATCCGGAGAAAACATACAAAGATACAGCTCCTAAAAACAAAGCAAACAGAACAAGAGCTACAACAGCCCAACCGTTTGGAGTATTACTGAACATGATATTGTCGGCAACTTTTCTGATCAACGAGCGATTGTCGTCCTGCCTGTCAACCGTCTTTGTCATGACAAATTGCAGATTCTGACGTGCATCATCGTTTGTCGGATCAAGTTTTAGCGCACGTTTGTAATACAATATAGCTTTACCGATCTCTCCGGAACGATAATAGGAATTTCCGATATTGTACAACAACGCCGATGAACTCCCAAGTTCCTTCTCCGCATCCATATACAATGATGTGGCCAGTGCATAGTCATCGGCAAGATATGCCGAGTCTGCTCTCTGAATAATATCGGCGCTTACTGTAACCGACGGCATGAAGAATAATACCGACAGCCACACGACAACATGAATGTATTTTTCTCCGAGTTTCATAATCTTTATAACCCCCTTCGTTCACTTTGTTTTTTCAAGACTGTTTATAGCATTTTCTGCCATCTCAAGCACCTCTCTGCGAGCGTCGACCGATGTCGAAGAAGGTGTATAACGAGCCATTTCACAGTCATCGAGCACTCTTACCACCAGACTGATCGTTTCCTCCGATACATTATGTGCCAAGAGGTTTGTCGATATATTCTGACGCGTCAGCTGCGATGAAGACAGACGGAATTTATCACCGATGTATCCCCACATTGCCTTGAGGACCTCTTCATAGAAACGATCGGACGATTTGACATCATCATTATCAACGAGAGTCTTGGCTTGTCTCAGACGTTTTTTGCCAACCTTAGCGGCCTTTGCAAGTCTGCGACCAACAATATCAGCATTACGTACAGCCATTTTCCTGGTATATAATACCGTACCGACAAACAAAGCTGTCATCAAAATCCATATCATCCAGTAGCCCACTGAACGAACATACAGACTATGCGACGATTTCATGTCATCGACTCCCTGCTTGATATGAAGTATGTCTGTCACAGCCGCATTGATATCCTTCTGTTCTACTGCAACGTCACTGACTTTTGTTCCTTCATCTTTTGCGTATTTAATGTTGCGATCAGTAATAACAACTGATACAT
>JAIDKP010000024.1 GCA_029051445.1 Muribaculaceae bacterium
ATATTATATTGGCTGCGACAAGCGCGACAGCGTTTTCAAGAGGGCCGACAAACTCGGAGAGACAGCAAAGACAACGGGATATTACCAGTATTATTATTTCTCAGAGTCTTCAAGGATTATCTATCATCTCAATCATAAGCGGTTTCACACGGCGATCAGTCGCATCAACGATATGTGGCACCAGGCTTTTGAACGTGACTCGGTATCCTATGGGCGTTTCTCGGCGATTCAGGCTCTCGGACATCTGTATGCGGCGCTTTATGATCGTGATCTTGCCCTGAAGCAATATAAAGAGGCACTGGGATATATGCGTGGCAATGTGACTGATCAGGATGAGTCGGGGCTGGCTGTACGCATCGGAGAGCTTTATCTTGCCAAGGGGGAGCTCGACAGCGCGGCAGTGTATTGCGACATAGCTTTGAAAAACACGCGGACGCCGCGTGTCCAGTCGATAGCTCTCATGTTGCGCTCGCGCATACTGTTTGACCGTGGTGATATGGATGAATTCCGTCGCGCCTACAACCATGCGTTCGACCGAGTGTACAACCGCGACATACTGTCGGACTCTACAAGCATATACCTGTTTCTTGCCGATAAGGCTATGGCCGACGGCGACATCAGGGTTGCCGGTCACTATGCGTCGAGGATAACAGGCTCTGTCGACCGCTATGACGCGCTGTCGAAGGTCTACGAGCATTTTGGCGAGTATGAGCAGGCGCTTGATGCGGCGCGCCGGAGCAGGCTTGCCGTTGATTCATTGCGGCGCGAGATCGTTCTTGAACAGATGTCTATACTCGACAAGGAGATTGTCGACTCTCGGTCGCGCGCCGCTTACATGCGTGTTATGGATTATTCCATGTCGGAAGCCGGACGCGGTTCGATGTGGTTTTGGCTGTTTGTGTCTGCGGCGGTTCTGATTGTTGTTCTTTGTGTGGCGGCTTTCTTGTATTGCGGGCGCAGGCGGCGTAGATATGAGTGTCGTCTCGTTGAGGCCGGCCGAGAGATCGAAGAGGCCCGCCTTGCGGTTGAAATGACGGAGCGTGTGAAGGCCTCATCCTATGTTCAGTCGGTTGGGCGTAATATGCGCAATCCGCTCAATGCAATAGTGGGATTTACTCAGCTGTTGTCGGATGCCGATGCCTATCTTCCGGTGGATCTTCGCAAAAAATACTCTGGAATTGTCAGAGCTAACAGTAATCTTCTTCTGGCTCTTGTCGACGATATGACAGATATCGCTGAGCTTGAGATGCAGTTGCGTGAGATCTCACTGGCCGAAGTCTCGCCAAATGCGGTAGTGCGCGATGCGATCGCCATGTATGAGGCGCGTTATTCCGATGCTGATGCCGGTAATGTCTCTCTTGATTTCGAAACGGAGGTGACTGATGAGTATATGATTATGTCAGATTCAGTACATCTGCGTCAGGTGCTGAATCTGCTGTTGTCAAATGCAAAAAAGTTTACCAATAATCTTGACGGGGGTAATATTAGAGTCGGAGTCTCGCTAAGTGAGAATCTGGGTAAACTTACGATATCGGTAGCTGATACCGGCATAGGTATTCCGTCTGCTCAGGCTGAGGAGATTTTCGACAAGTTTGTCAAGCTTAACAAGGCAGTCCCCGGTAATGGTCTTGGACTTAGTCTGGCTCGGATGATAATCGAGCATCTCGACGGGGAGATTTTTCTTGATACAACCTATAGCGGTGGTGCGCGGTTTGTAATCCTTCTTCCGGTCGGTGATTTTTGAATTTGCATGTGAAAAAAACGGGTCGCATCTCGCGACGCGGCCCGACTCCACCTAAACAAATATTCAAATATCACATCTTTATGTAATTCTTTATTGTGTCTTTCATGTTGAGCTTTTCATAGTGTCAGACTGTGTATCTTGTGTTGTTTGTATTACAAACATGTGACGCTGTCGAAAAGTTCATGATTTGCGATAAAATGCACCCAAACCGCACGGAGTGTGATGAAAATAGCTAACTTTGCGGTATGGGAACCATTACAAGATTTTTTTCAGTGGCGACTGTAGCGCTTTCATGCGTTGTCGCTTCTGCGCAGACGACCTCCAATCTCTCGGCGGGAGCCGTAGAGAGAGCGAGGGCAATGGCAGCCGATGAAAATTGGCAAGGGGTGGCCGATCAGCTGCAACTCGCTTCGGCGACTGCGTGCCACGAGTTCGACGATGCGACTCTATGGCTTGCATGCCGTGCGGCGGCTCATCTTGCCGACCCGCGTGCCGAGGCTATGCTCCGGCGTTACATCGCTCAATATCCTGCTTCGGCAGATATCGACCGCGCGCGCATGTTGCTTGCCGGTATCCTTTTCGACAAGGGAGAGTGCGAGCAGGCGGCGGAGTTGTATGACAACCTTGATCCGGGCCAGTGGGATGCTGTTACGGCGCAGAAACTGAGCCTCTATAAGGCAGGCGCGCTTGTCGGAGTCAGTCGCTATGGCGAGGCTATGTCCCTGCTGCATAATGTGACCGATCCGTCGCTGATTGACCAGGCTCTATATTATAAAGGTTATATACATTATCAGGAAGGCGACTATGACGCCGCCGCGCTCGACCTGTCAAAGGTCGTCAAGAGTTCGCAGGCTTATCCTCGCGCGCTCTACACCCTGGCGTTTGTGCGGTTCATGCAGGGAAACTGGCATGAGGCGTTTTCGGCCGCATCGGCTTCGGCTGCTATGACCGGAGTCCTGTCGGTCGACGAGATTGCCGAGGCGTGCCGCATTGCCGGCCAGTCGGCGTTCAACCTCTCAGACGACGATGCTGCAGTCAGCTATACTGCCCGATATGTTGATGCTGCCATGAAAGCCGGCCTGACGGTAGAGCCGCAGGCGACATATATTCTCGGTGTGGCCTCATATAGACTGGGGAATTTTGAAAAGGCGATAGAGCAGCTGCAGGGAGTGTCGAAACTTGAGGACGCGACCGGTCAGAGCGCGTTGCTCTACCTTGGACAGAGCTATGTGCAGACGGGCAACAACCGTGCGGCCATGCTTGCGCTTCGACGCGCCGCGTCGATGGACTTCGATTCCGACATACGTGAGTCGGCTGCCTACAACTACGCTGTTACGGCCATGAAAACTGATGCCGGTCCGTTCGGATCATCGGTCGGAGCGCTTGAGCAGTTCCTCACCGAATATCCGGGATCGGCTTATGCTCCCGAGGTGCAGGCCTATCTTGTCATGGCCTACATGACCGACAATAACTATGAGCGTGCGCTTGCAGGAGTAGAACGCATAAGCGATCCTTCACCCGAGATACTTCGCGCCAAGCAGCAGATCCTTTATACGCTCGGTTGCCGGAATCTGGCAGCCGGCAATACCGATCTTGCCCTTTCAAGACTCACTCAGGCAGCCTCGATCAATACTGCTGACCGCCAGATACCTGTCGAGTGCAAGCTCTGGATAGCCGAGTGCCGATACCGCAAGGGAGACTATGATGCCGCCTCACGTGGTCTGCTTGACTACATATCGACTGCGCCGGCCGATGCCGCCAACCGCCCGGTAGCGCTCTACGATCTTGCTTATGTGCGGTTTGCCCAGAAACGTTATGCCGATGCATTGACCGACTTTGAGCGATTCATGCGCAATCCCGGTAATTCAACGGTTGCCATGAAGGCCGATGCCATGACGCGTGTCGCCGACTGCTACTACTATCAGTCGCAGTTTGCTAAGGCTGCTTCGAAATACGAGGAAGCCTACAACTTGTCGCCCGCCAACGGCGACTATCCGCTTTTCCAGATGGCTCTCGTGCGTGGTGCGTTGCGCGATCATAAGGGACGCATCGACGGTATGAACCGCATGCTTCATGAATTCCCCAACTCTGGTCTTGCCCCGTCGGCATTGCTTGAACTTGCCGATGCCTATGGCGAGCTTGGACGCAAGGCCGATGCCGAAGCCACCTATGAGCGGCTTGCGTCGCAGTATGCGTCGACGGCTCAGGGACGTCAGGGAATGCTGTTGCTGGCTATCACGACTGCCGATGCCGGCAACAGAGCCAAGGCCATGGAAACCTATCGTGATGTGATCACACGCTTCCCGTCGAGCGAGGAAGCCCGCATGGCATCCGATGACCTCAAGCGTCTTTACAGCGAGAGCGGCGACACTCGTGCCTATCTTGATTTCATGGCTTCGGTTCCTTCGGCACCAACTGTCGACCAGAGTGAGCTGGAGCGTATGGCATATGATGCGGCTGCGCAGAAACTCGCGACAGGCGACATGTCGCTGATGGAAAAATATCTTGACCAGTGGCCTGACGGCACTCACATCGAACAGGCACTCGGTGATATGGCTGCCGCACGCCGCAAGGCAGGCGACATGGAGGGTGCATGGGATCTGTTTGTGGCTCTTGAGCAGAAAGCCGCCACACCGGCACGACTGAATGCGGCACGTCAGGGAGTGCTTGACACATCGGTCGCTCTTGAGCGCTGGGACGTGGCACTTACAGCCGCATCGCGTCTGCTGGAGTCGTCGACACTGGCAGGAGCCGAGAGAGCGGCGGTGCTCGACGGACGCGCCGCTGCCGAGGCTGCCCTCGACATGACTGCCGCCGCCGAGGCTGACTGGGCGGAGCTTGCAGCCTCTCCGGCTGAGCTTTACGGAGCCAAAGCCGCCTACCTGCTTGCACAGTCGCGCATGGATTCCGGTGATCTTGTCGGTGCCCGTGCAAATGTTGAAAAACTCATAGAAGCCAACCCGCCACATGCCTATTGGCTGGCACGCGGCTTTATTCTTCTCAGTGATATAAACCGCGCCGAAGGCAATGACTTCGAGGCCGACGAGTATCTCCGTACTCTCAAGGCCAATTATCCCGGCAACGAGCCCGACATACTCGACATGATATCCTCACGCCTGAAATAATGAAGATCAATCCCAAACATATAGCCGTCGTCATGGCGGCAGCAGCGGCTTTGCCCGTTACAGCTCAGAGTCTGAGCAAAGAAATCACCATTGACAAGGATGTGGTGCCGCAGGAGCGTGCAGCCTCACGTCTCCCGGTGCTTCCCTCGGTCATTGAGGTGAAGCCTGAGAGTACCGAACTGCAGTTCAGCTTTGACGGTATTCCGGCGCGTCTGGCTCCCTATGCCGGATGGCTGGCTTCGTCGCGTGTCGGGCAGGCTGTCTCGGTCAGCGACTGGCGCGGCTACGTCCAGGCCGGATATTTCCCTGCCTACAACGCGACATTGTCGGCAGGCTATCGTGCGCTCGACAACGGCACCGACCGCCTCAACGTGTGGGGACACTTCAGCGGAAGCAGTTGGCGTAACCCCGACTCAAGTATCGACAAGGCGTTCCGTCCAAAATTCAACGACAGTGGCGCGGCTCTCGGAGCCTCATATCTCCGCTCGTTTTCTCCCGTCTCGTCGCTCAGCGTGGGCCTGACCCTTGGCGGTGACTGGTTCAACAATCCATTGAGCGGTTCCGATGACTCGCAGAGCGTCTGGGCGGGGAAGCTTGATGCCGGATGGGGTTCGCGTGCCGGCAG
>JAIDKP010000240.1 GCA_029051445.1 Muribaculaceae bacterium
GCTATAGCTCTTGGTGCTCTTGTCGGGAAGTCGGAGTATGGCCTTGAGGTTTTGCGTGATGTGAACAATGATGCTGTAGAACTCGGCAAGGCTATGATTTCCGAGGGACGTGTATCTGTCGGGCATGATCCGAAGGCTCCTGATAAGCTTTACATTGCGGCTGTCGCATATGACGAGGATGGCACACACAGCGGCAAGGCTGTGATATGTGGCGGACACACGCATTTTGTAGATATAGTGAAGGACGGGGAGGTGCTCCTGCATGAGGATGTTGCCGCAGAGTGCTGCGTCGAGGATGACGAGATGTGCCTGACGCTTGAGACTGTGTGGAAATATGCGATAGAGTCTCCTATTGAGGAGCTGACTTTCATAAAGGAGGCCGAACGGCTTAACAGAGCTGCTGCAGAGCGTGCGCTCAAAGGATCGGGTTTCGGTCATAAGGTGGGCCGCATCATTGCCACAGCTGGAAAAAGCATGTATGGCGATACACCTGCACGCCATATGCTCGCTATGACTGCCGGAGCGTGTGACGCGCGTATGGCCGGTGAGCCGGTGGCTGTGATGTCAAATTCGGGCAGCGGTAATCAGGGCATCACGATCACTTTGCCTGTGGTTACGTATGCTGAAGAAATCAATGCTTCGGAGGAACAAAGGGTGAGGGCTCTGGTGCTCGCTCACCTCACGAGTATCTATATAAAGCAGTCGCTTGGCCGTCTTTCTGCGCTTTGCGGATGTGTGGTGGCCGCAACCGGCGCTTCAATAGCTCTTACTTATCTGATGGGAGGAGATTTCACTCACGGCACGTATGCGGTGAAAAATATGGTTGCGACTCTGACGGGGATGATATGTGACGGTGCCAAGCCTGCCTGTGCGCTGAAGATCATGTCGGGGGTCAATACCGCTCTGGTTTCGGCACTCATGGCGATGAACGACGAGTGTGTGACTGCCGATGAGGGGATTGTGGACGATGATGTGGATATCACTGTGCGCAATCTCACAGCAATAGGCCGCGAAGCTATGAACGAGACCGACCTTATGGTGCTAAAGATTATGTCGGATCACTGATAAGGCATGAAAATAAAAAACCGAAGAGTAATCTTCGGTTTTTTTATGGGGTGAGGTGTGGGGGTCGAACCCACGACCTTCGGAACCACAATCCGACGCTCTAACCAACTGAGCTAATCTCACCATGTATAGTCTTTAGGCCTCTTGGGGTTTCAGACGGCGCAAAGGTAGGAATGTTTTTTTGTTTTTGCAAGTGTTTTGCCAAAAAAATCAGATTACATTGAAAAATCTCTTCAAAAAATATCGTAAAACGTGCAGTAAATTCACATATCAAGGTGTCTCTTCCGGTAGAATCTTGACTCTGACGGATGTTATCCTGTGCCCGGTTACATCCAGAACAAGGAATCGGCAACGGCCATAGGCCACCGGCTCTTTCTCTTTAATGAAGTCTCCTTTTATGGCAAGAAGCATTCCGGCGAGTGTCTCGCAGTCGTCGGTTATGTCCTTGAACTGCTCTTCATCGAGTCCCGTTATGCGGAAGAAGTCGGTCAGTAGAGTTTTGCCCTCGAATACGTATGTGTCATCGGGAAGTTTCCTGTAGGTTGCTTCTTCCTCATCGTACTCGTCGTTGATGTCGCCAATGATTTCCTCAAGTACGTCCTCAAGTGTGACAAGACCTTGTGTGCCGCCAAATTCATCTACTACAATCGCCATATGTATTTTCAATTTGCGGAAGTCCTCCATCAGGTCGTCGATCATGCGTGATTCGGGCACAAAGTAGGGCTTGCGCACGAGCGTTCGCCAGTCAAAGCTGTCGTCCTGTTCCCTGTAAGGAATAAGATCCCTCGCATATAGAATGCCGCGTATGTCGTCGCGACTTTCTCCGACAACCGGAAGACGCGAGTAACCGCTGTCGATAACAGTATCGAGTACGGTGGTGAAATTTTCGGCTATGTCTATGTCGGTTATATCGACACGTGGTGTCATGATCTCTGATGCCGTCGTGTCGCCGAAACGCAGAATTCCCTCAAGCATCTCTTTGTCGTCGGGAGTCTTCACATCGGTCAGCTCGAGTGCATGGCTCAGGTCATCGGTTGAGATGTTTTCGGCCTGTTTTGTGACTACACGTCCGACTAAGCCTGATCCTCTGACGAGCAGAGATGACAACGGTGACATGATTCTGACTATCGCCGATATCGGAGGTGTCGCCCAGCTGACCCACTTGACCGGGTTTGAGTCGGCACAAAGTTTGGGGACGATCTCGCCGAAAAGGAGGAGTATGAATGTGAGTATCACTGATTGCAGCAGGAAGCTCTGCCATGAGGGAATACCGGCAAGGAGCGGTGTAAGCGCAAATGTGGTGAGAACGACTATGCCTACATTCACAAGGTTGTTGGCAATCAGTATTGTCGCAAGCAGTTTTTCGGGCCGTCGTAGCAGGGCGCGTATGCTGTCGGCTACCGGAAGGTCCTCGATTTCGTCGGACTGGAGCCGATCGGGTGTTATCGAGAAGAATGCGATCTCGCTGCCAGACACAAATGCCGATATGGCAAGTGCTATGACGGCAAGACACAATGCTATAATCTGCGGTGTTTCCATCTCAGTCGGCAAACTTTTCGCGTATCACTCCTGCGATGATTCTGGCAGCCTGCGGTATCGGAATAAGTGAGGAGTCGATGGTGATGTGGTATGACGCGGCATCTCCCCATTGCTTGTCGGTGTAGAAGTTGTAGTAGGCTGCTCTCAGACGGTTTGTGCGTCTCGCTTTGTCCCGTGCCTTGTCGTGATCCTTTATTTCACCGCGCCTGAGAATGCGCTTTACGCATTCTTCCTCAGGGGCATGTATGAATATGTTTATGACGTTTTCGCAGTCGCGCAGGACGTAGTCGGCTGTACGTCCGACAATGACGCATGGCCCGCGGTCGTAAAGCTCTCGTATGATATCGCTTTGCGAACGGTAGAGTGTGTCATCGCTTATTGAATTGGAACCCGGATAGTTCAGTGTTGGAAATCCGCCCATGTTGAAGCAAAGCAGTCCGCTGAGAAAAGAAGGAGAACGCTCGTCGTTTTTCTCGAAGAACTCCCGGCTCATGCCGGCGTTGTCGGCGGCCTGTGTCAGAAGCTCCTTGTCGTAGTAGGCTATTCCCAACTCGGCAGCGAGTGTGCGTCCGAATTCTCGTCCTCCGCTTCCAAACTGGCGTCCAATAGTGATGGCGAATTTTTCTTTCATAGTTGGCTATACTCCTTTAAATTTTACAGGCAATGCAGCTGTAGACGGGAGTGTCGGGAATGATCCGCCGGCGTAGACGCAAATTCCATTTACCCATGTAGACTGCACAGAGTATGTGAGGCTGATTCCTGCATATGGTGTCCAACAGCACGAACTCTCGACTTCGGAGTCGGCAATTGTGTGCGGTGTGCCGGATGTCGTGACAAACACGAGATCGGCATGGTATCCCGATCTTATGAAACCGCGTCGTTCAACGCCGAAAATGACAGCCGGATTTCCTGACATGAGCTGTGATACACTCTGCAGTGTCAAGCGTCCGTCGAGGGTCTTTTCCAATATCAGCGGCAGCGAGAACTGCACCCCAGGCATTCCGGAAGCTGCTTTGAGCGCTCCGCCGTTTTTGTCGGAGAGCATATGCGGAGCATGGTCGGTGGCAATTGTGTCGATCCTGCCGGTGGCAAGTGCGGCTTCAAGTGCCTCGCGGTCGCCGGATGTTTTGATCGAGGGGTTGCATTTTATGCGTGCGCCGAGTCTGTCGTAGTCTTGTGAGTCGAACGTGAGGTATTGCGGACAGGTCTCTGCAGTGATCATTTTTTTTGCCGGTTCAGTGCCGGGTTCAAACATCTGCAACTCGTCGGCCGTGGATATGTGGCAGACGTGCAGGCGATGGTTGTGGCGACGTGCAATCGATGTGATGAGTCTCGTGGACTCAATGCATGCCTCCCGTGTGCGTATGGCCGGGTGTGCGGCTATAGGAACGCAGTCGGGATCGCCGCCGTAGCGGGTTATCGCCGCGTCGGCGGCTTTTGCGATTATACTGTCATCTTCGGCATGGACAGCCACAAGTGCCTTGACGTTGCTGAAGAGGTTGTCGATCCACTGGTGGCCGGCAGTGGCAGTGGCTCCGGTCGTGGATCCCATGAACAGCTTGACACCAGGACGGTCGGTGTAGTCGAGCGACGAGAGCCAGCCGATGTTGTCGGGCGTGGCTCCGACGAAAAACGCGTAGTTGACGAGTGACGATGCCGCCGCACGTTTCATTTTGTCGTCCCAGGCCTCGGGTGTCGTTGTGGCCGGTATCGTGTTCGGCATGTCGAAGTAGGTGGTGACACCTCCTGCCGCCGCCGCACGGCTCTCGGAAGCTATAGTCGCTTTTGCGGTCAGTCCGGGCTCGCGGAAATGGACGTGTGTGTCTATTACTCCTGGCATGGCTGTCAGTCCGGTTGCATCGATCACCTCGGTGACCTGCGATGTTACCGCAGTGTCGGGGTCACCGCTTCCGACTGCTGTTATGAGTCCGTCGGTCACAAGGATCCAACCGCGGCTGATGTCGGTGTCGGTGTCGACAATGCGGCATCCGGTGAATAGTATGTCGTGTCTTTTCACTGCGGTTGTTTTTTCTTAGGGAATTTACGGAACAATGAGTCGAGCCGCAGTCTGATCACTCCGAACATCGCTTCGCCGAATATGCCGCTGTTCATCTTGCTTGTGCCGAGGACACGGTTGACAAATATGATCGGGACTTCCTTGATGGTGAATCCGCAGTTGCGGGCTGTGAGTTTCATCTCGATCTGGAAGGCGTAGCCTTTGAAGCGTATGGAGTCGAGGGGTATTGTCTCCAGCACCTCGCGACGATAGCATACGAAGCCAGCCGTTGTGTCGTGGACTCTCATGCCTGTTATCGCGCGTACATACTTTGATGCGAAATATGACATGAGTACTCGCCCCATCGGCCAGTTGACAACGTTGACTCCAGAGACGTAGCGTGATCCCACGGCGACATCTGCATCATCGTTTGCGCAAGCTTCGCGCAGCCTGACAAGGTCGGCGGGGTTGTGTGAGAAGTCGGCATCCATCTCGAAGATGAATTTGTGAGCCGGATCTTTAAGCGCAATGCGGAATCCTTCGATATAGGCCGTGCCGAGTCCGAGTTTGCCTTTGCGTTCGTGCAGATGTATGCGTCCGGGATATTGTGATTGTTTTTCTCGGACGATGCCGGCTGTGCCGTCGGGGCTTGCATCGTCGACCACGATGATGTCGAAGTTTACAGGCAATGCCTGCACGGCATCGATAATGGCCGCAATATTCTCCCTCTCGTTGTATGTAGGGATGATAACGACACTGTCGGCCACGCTGCCTTTGGCAGGCAGCGCAGCCGACGTGTGTAGTGTATTTAATTCGGGATGTTCAGGCATACTTATTTTGCTATCGGGCAACCGGCGCACTTCGCAGATATCTCTTTGAAGAAGTCGTTGCCTTTATCATCAACAAGTATGAATGCAGGGAAGTTTTCAACTTTGATTTTCCAGATGGCTTCCATGCCAAGTTCCGGATACTCAAGCAGCTCAACGCTCTTGATGGAGTCGTGGGCGAGTATTGCGGCCGGTCCGCCTATCGATCCGAGGTAGAATCCTCCATGTTTCTTGCATGCGTCGGTCACCTGCTGGCTGCGGTTGCCTTTGGCTATCATGATCATTGATCCTCCGTGATCCTGGAAGAGGTCGACGTAGGAGTCCATGCGTCCTGCGGTTGTCGGACCGAACGAGCCGGATGCCATGCCTGCGGGAGTTTTTGCGGGTCCTGCGTAGTAGATCGGGTGATCTTTGAGGTACTGAGGCATGGGCTCTCCCTTTTCAAGGCGCTCTTTGATCTTTGCGTGGGCGATGTCTCGTCCTACAATGATTGTGCCGTTGAGCGACAGGCGTGTTGCCACAGGGTATTGTGTGAGTGTCTTCAGTATCTCTTCCATCGGGCGGTCGAGGTCGATCTTCACAGCGTCGCCTTCGCCCTGATTGCGCATCTCGGCGGGTATGAGCTCACCCGGGTTGCTGTCGAGTTTCTCGATCCAGAGTCCATCGCGGTTGATTTTTGCCTTGACGTTTCGGTCGGCCGAGCAGCTCACACCCATTCCTATGGGGCATGAAGCTCCATGGCGGGGGAGACGGATGACGCGTATGTCGTGTGCGAAGTATTTTCCTCCGAACTGTGCGCCAAGACCGATTTCCTGTGCGGCTTTGAGCAACTCTTTTTCAAGTTCTATGTCGCGGAAGGCGTGTCCGTACTCGTTGCCTTTAGTCGGGAGCTCGTCGTAGTATTTGATCGATGCTTTCTTGACGGTGGCAAGGTTCATCTCGGCTGATGTTCCACCGATTACAAACGCAATGTGGTAGGGTGGACAAGCGGCAGTGCCGAGTGT
>JAIDKP010000241.1 GCA_029051445.1 Muribaculaceae bacterium
CAACTATATGATGGCCAAAGAGTCGGTACAGAAGCGACTGAATGGAGAAGCACGCGACGGACTCAGCTTCACAGAATTTACATATCAGCTCCTGCAGGGATATGACTTCCTGCATCTCTACGAGACAAAAAACTGCCGTCTGCAACTTGGCGGATCCGACCAGTGGGGCAACATCACCACCGGTACCGAGCTGATCCGCCGCAAACTCGGCGGAGAGGCATTCGCTCTCACATGTCCGCTCATCACAAAAGCCGACGGAGGCAAGTTCGGCAAGACCGAAAGCGGCAACGTGTGGCTCGATGCACGCTACACCTCACCCTACAAGTTCTACCAGTTCTGGCTGAACGTAGGTGATGCCGAGGCGGAGAAATATATCAAGATATTCACATCGCTCACCCGCGATGAAATCGAGTCGCTCGTAGCCGAACATACCGAAGATCCCGGCCGCCGTGTGCTTCAGAAGCGTCTTGCCGAGGAAGTCACTGTGATGGTACATGGCCGCGAAGCCTACGAGACAGCGGTCGAGGCAAGCAAGATCCTGTTCAGCAACCAGGCATCGGAGGTTCTGCGCAAGATCGACGAAGATACTCTGCTTGCCGTAATGGAAGGTGTCGAGCGACACGAGGTTAGCCGCGACAGCATCGTGTCGGGTGAGATCAAGCTTGTAGACCTCCTCACCGACATGGCTCCCGTGTTCAGCAGCAAGGGAGAAATGCGCAAAATGACCCAGCAGGGCGCACTCTCCATCAACAAGGAGAAAGAAAACGACCCCTACAAGCTTGTAGACAGCAGCATTCTGCTTAACGACAAGTACATTCTCGTTCAGCGCGGCAAGAAAAACTATTCGCTTCTTATTGCCAAATAACAAGAGGTAAAGTTATTAAAACCGAGGGCGCCCCGATGTTCCGGGACGCCCTCAATTATTTTCAACAGCTCTGTATTCAGAACTTAATGATCAGCTCAGCTACTATGCGGTCGTCGGTGCCCGAAGGTGTCAGAGTTTTGTCGCGATAAAAATACTTCTCAACATCAAGACGCACGTCGGCACGAACCGGTCCGTGCACACATGATAATGTCGTGCCTACAGTGACACGGTTACGGGCAGGATCATTGGTGACAAGCTGTCCGAGATCATTTGCTGTACCCGAGGAGTGGTCGGTGAGTCCGTCAAAACGGCCCTGAAACGAGAGCGCATTGAAATCACCGCATCTCACCGGCATGACATACACCGATGAAACGGCATAGGCCCATGAGTTCTTATAACTGTGATGCGCATAATTTTTCAACAGCCCCTCGGCCTCAAGCTCCCATCGCCCGGCTTTATATCCGCAAAATAAGTCAAAAGCATTGATGCGCACAATATCGGGAATAATTGATGCATAGCTCACTCCAAACTTCGCATCACCGGCCTTAAGCGTCGCCTTACCTGCAAAATTGTACTTATTCTGCCACACGCTGTGATTGACTGTCGAAGCAGAGTTAAACATACCACCTTCAAGAGTCAGCGGCAGTTCATCGAGCTTTGTATCAAATATCAACTGCGCTCCTACCTGACGATAATTGAAACCCTGCTTGGCAAGAAACATGCGGTTGGAAAATATGTAATCGCCGGGAATACGGAATATTCCCACACCAAACGGCATGCGGTATTGCCCGACCTTTATCCTCCAACCTCGTCCAAGCCCAATGCGGGCATAGGCATCCAGAAATATGAATTTACCATTGGCGCAAAGATCGGTCTGCATGAAATAGTCAATGGACGGAGCCACCATCCCCTTTGCGCTTATACGTGCGTTACGTACCTGAAAGCGCCCATAGCCATCACGCAACTCGTTCTCATATCTGCCACGGAATGTGCCATGAATCTGCGGCTTATAATCCACATCCGCATCCTCGGCCACAACCGACGGCGCAACCATGCAAACCATCGCAATTCCGACCAGAAAACCTTTTAAGAAACCTGAATCCATTATTGTATTCGAAAAGAGCCTTAACACTACCTTAAAATCGACTGCAAAATTACATAAACAGCGTGAAAAAAATCCATATGCCGGCAACAAAAGGGCGACACCTCTGTTGTTGCACAACTTCAACATCTCTAAAATGTTTTAAACCTGTCACATAATAGCTCAAGTTCCAAGAGCTTCTGCCATTGATACTCATATGTAAGGCCGCGATCCTTATGGTTTGTAAGCTTGAAACCTGTGCGTGGACTCACTGACAAGTTTTCAGGCGAGACGTATCGTGCAGCCATAGCAATCGTATGGTATATCATATCCGAACGCTCAGGAAAAGGAGAATGTGCATCGGTCATACCAAGCACAACTTTCTTTTCAGACGGCACATGACGGAGAATCTCCAACTGATAGTCATTTCCCGGGTCAAGCGGGATGAAGAATTTATCGACAGTTACTTCCCGAAATACTTTAGGCATTATGTTGTCGGGGTATTCGATATATTCCCACTCAGGCACAATCATGTCGCCTCCGCTGAGATAGAGAGAGGTCTCCATGTCATCGGGAAGATCCTTCAGCGAGTCGTTGAGCAGAGAAAGAAACTCTGAATGAAGGGCTATCAGATCAATGCCTCCCTGAAGCAGGCATTTGGTAAAATTATCCTGACACAGCCGGCCGCAGGCTGTATCATCAAGCTGGATACTACGGCATCCAAAGCGGTAGAGTTCCTGCAAAGTCTGGTTATAGGCGACAGCGATATCCGACATGATATTGTCGGGGTCGGGATATACCCGCGACAGATCGCCGTCGCCAAGCAGCAGTATCTCAAGATAGAGATCGGCCGGCGAAGGAAGGCACTGCATACAGACGGCACGATCCCCTACCGCTTCTTTCATAAAACGAATATCATCGAAGAACGGAAGATCGGGATTGAAGCCAATACGCCCGTTGACCCGCATCAGATCGCTACAGGACTCCGCAGCCTGATATACACGCCCTGAGTCGAAACGGACCTTCGATATTCCGTCAAGTCCAAACCAGAAATCCTTGTCCCAATAGTCGCGGCGAA
>JAIDKP010000242.1 GCA_029051445.1 Muribaculaceae bacterium
AGTTTATTTTGCCGGCAAGAGCAGGCAGAAGTTCGACACCCTGATAGGCACTTCCATCGTAGGCACCGTCGGGTCCATCGCCGAATGTTATCATCATTACAATAGACGAGATGATAAGTACACCCGGTATGATCGCCACACCGACTTCAACACCGTTTTTGCCTCCGTCAAGCAGGCTGTTGAGAATGCGGGTAAAGAGTGTATCGGTTGATTTCTTTTTTTCCTCTTCTTCCGTTTCTGTGCGTTCGTTGCTGCTGACAACATCTTCGTCGCGGTATGCCGGGTATGCGCGCAACACAAATCCCTGCATTGTGCGTGTAGATGTGATGCATCCGACAATCGCTCCGGCGAAGCCGATAAGTGGCGACACGATGAAGCCTTGTCCGATCATGAACACGATCACAAGCAATCCCATGCCGAAGGCTGTACCGAAGTTGGTGAGGGATATGAACTGGAATTTTTTGAAATATGCCGAAAAACGCTTGTCGCGGCTGAGGGTAATGATTGCCGGATTGTCGGAAAGAAATGTCATGACGGCTCCGAGAGACGCTACACCGGGTAGTCTGAACACAGGTTTCATGAGCGGGCGAAGGAGCTTCTCAAAAAGTCGGACTACACCGAACTCCATAAATAGACTACCGATAGCACCTGTGACAACACACACGGCCATCAGGAAGAAGCATGTGTTGATGAGCAGGTCGTGGGCCGTTGCCATCAGTGTTTTCATCATGAATGATGTCCCCATTACGTTGCCGAGATATCCGAACAGTGCGAACACGGCAAGAAGGCATACCACCCCCGATGGAATGCTTGTCTTAATTGCAGAGGATATACGTTCCATAACAGATCAAAGTATATGCTGTTTATCGTTTAAGAGAGAAAACGCCCATGCGCCATGTGATGCCGAGATCAATAAACGTCTGGTGATTCTGCATTGTGCCTGACGGATTGCCGTTTCGTCCCCATGACCGGAATGCGGCGGCGTGGACGCGTATCTCATGTCTTCCGGTCAGAGGGAAAAATTCAGCACCTCCGCCGATCATGCAGAGGTCTGTACCGTCAAGAACGCACATGTCGTAATTTGATCCGGAATTGTTGTAATCGTGGGTGAATTTGGCAAAAAGTCTCAGGCGCGATGTGGGACGCACCGATGCCTCGGTCATAAGCGACCAGTCTTTTATGCTGAACCGCTGGCCGCCTCCGGCGCGGTTCATGAAATCAAGTTCGAGGCTGGTGATGCCGAATGTGAACTTGTTGCCGAGAGCAAGGTAGTTGATGTATTTGCCAGGCATACACTCGATGAGATTGGCCGACCATATCGACTGGTAGAATCCGTGTGTGCCGTTCCACATCAGGTTGTAGGCATACATGTTATTGTTGTTTCCTTCGGCGCGCCGGAAAGGGGAGGCTACCACCTGACCTGTGAGCACGTCGTTGTTGCTGATGCGGAATGCCCCGCTGACACCAAACTGATAGCACGCTATGTTATTCCAGTATTCCGAGCAGGAGTACAGGTCTATTGGAGCGCGGTCATATTCGTATCCACCGATGGCTACAACCTGCTTTCCGGCTGAAAATGTTATGCGTGATGTGGGTGAATAAGTCAGATAAACCCAGTCGGTCGCATCAAAGAATGTGCCTTCGGAGATGGTCTTGTTCAGGCGCTGACGGAAATTATATCCCCACTGGTCGTTGATCTGACCTGAAATCTTGAGGTTAAGATAGCGGCCTTTAAAGCCGGAATTGTCGTTGATGTTCTCGCCGTCTATGCGGTCGTGTTGCCAGTCGGCACGCGCTTCAAGAGAAACGTTCACGACAGGATCCTGCGAATGTGCAGGAGAGGGGAGAATGAAAAAAGCAAGAGCCATTGCTGCAAGTCGTCGCGACAGCCATTCAGCTCCATATTGGTTAAACATGATTCCTGTGATTATGAGGGTGAGTCCGAGGTATGTCATTGGAGTGACAGCCTCTTTAAGAACAATAGATATAATGAATAGTGAAATGAATGGAGCGAGGTAGCAGAGCTGGTTGACAAGTGCGGGGTTGTCGGTGTTGCGTAATGCCATTGCAAAAAGCAGAAACGGCAATCCCATTTCCATGACTCCTATATAGGCGCATGGCATCCACGTTGATACCGGAGGTATGCCGTAAGGAACAAAGAGCAGACCGATATACAGTGCGATGCTTCCGGATGTGAATCCGAGAAACAGAGCCACTGAAGAGTCTATCCTGTCCTTCATGCGATTATTGAGAAGCCAGTAGACCGCCCAAAGCAACGCGCTCAGGATTGCTACTGCATAGCCGGCAATAGACAGCCCTTCGCCATTGTCGTCGCCTCCCATTGAGATAACCGCCACTCCGGCAAGTGACACTGCCATGCCGATAAATTTCATTAAGGGTATGCGCTGGTGTCCGACTACTGCAAGCAACAGCGTGAGCAATAATGGCCAAAGGTAGTTTAGAGGCTGTGCAATGTGGGCAGGCAGCATGTCGTAGGCGGCAAACAATACGATGTAGTAGAGAGCCGGGTTGAAAAGCCCGAGCAGACAGCAATATATGATGTCGGACCGACGTGCTTTCACCAATCCTTTCCACTTGTTCTGCACGGTTATGCCAAGAGCAAAAACCATTGCCGCAACGGGTGCGGCAATGGTAAGCATGGCGTAGACCGATGTCTGCGCCAATGCGATTTTAAAAGCCGAAGCTACCGTGGCCCAACAGATAACAGCTCCTGTTGCGCATACTATAGCTTTTGTCTGACGGTTCATCTCAAGGCTTCAACTTCTTCTGTTGTCAAGGGGATTTTTTTGCCGAGACGACGTGCGCCGGTCTCTGTGATGAGGTAGTCTTCCTCGTTGCGTATGCCTGAAAAATCTTTCCATTTCTCGACTTCATCGTAGTTGATGAAATCGGTGAATTTGTGCTGGCCTCGCCAAAGGTCAATAAGCTCGGGGATGAAGTAGATACCCGGCTCGATTGTGTGCACGAATCCCGGCTCAAGCGGGCGTGCAAGGCGCAGTGACTTTCGGCCGAACTGAGTTGATTTAGGCTGTCCGTCGTAGCCTACCCACACTTCGCCAAGGTTTTCCATGTCATGGACGTCAAGTCCCATCATATGGCCGAGGCCACACGGGTAGAACATCGCGTGTGCGCCGGCCTCGACAGCATCGGCAGGATCGCCTTTCATTATTCCGAGATTTTTCAGTCCTTCACACACTACGCGGCATGAGAGTTCGTAGACATCCTTGAAAGGAACTCCAGGTTTCAGAGCTGCTACAGCTGCAAGGTGGCTTGCTACCTGAATGTCGTAGATTGATTTCTGTCGTGGGGTGAAAGTCTTGTCGACGCAGATTGTCGATGACATGTCGCCTGCATATCCCATAGCAGTTTCGGCACCGGCATCGACAAGGAGCATCTGGCCTGGACGGCACACGTTGCCATGATAGTGGTTGTGTAGTGTCTGGCCATTGATCGTGGCGATCGTCGGGAACGAAAGGCGGCATCCGGCGGCCTGTGCCACAGCTTCGAGCGCAGCCGAGATCTCGCATTCCCTCATGCCCGGACGCAGAACGCGCATGGCTGTCATGTGCATGTCGGCTGTCACATCGCAGGCACGCTCGATCTCTGCGATTTCCTCAGCACTCTTGTGATTGCGCTGATTGACAACCGCCCGGATGAAGGGAACCGACGGTGTATCGGTACCCGGTTTTACTCCGAGAAGATGCAGGAGTTTGAGCTGATGTTCGGCGCGATATGTGGGCAGGTAGTGAACCGGAACTGATTTTGCTGTTGCGGCAGAAATATATTTTTCAAGGTCAGCAATCGGACGCACATCATTGATTCCTGCTTTTGTCGCTTTCTCATGGAGAGTGGGCTGTGATCCCATCCACACGATGTCGTCGATAGTCAGCTCGTCACCGAAAATAATCTCGCGGTCGTTGTCGATATCAATAATTGCCGATAGTCCGGCATATGGAAGACCGAAGTAATATAGAAATGTTGAATCCTGGCGGAAATCGTAGGTGTTATCGGCATAGTTTCAGCCGGTCTCAT
>JAIDKP010000243.1 GCA_029051445.1 Muribaculaceae bacterium
GTCCCGATTTCAGTACACGGCTTATGACCAGGCCGACGGTCATGTCGGATGTGGATAGCGAAGGATTGTAGCCAAAGATCTCTTTTTGTTCGTTGACAACAACGCGGTCTATCAGCTGTAGTTCGACAAGGCGGTTGACCGAAGCATCGGCAAGCGAAAGCGGGATCCCTCTCTCGCGCGAGATATCGGGGGTGTCGGCCGGTGGATCGCCATTGTCAAAGCGTTTCACGATTGTCGATAGAACCGCGAGAAGCACTGTCAGACGGTAATCGACCGAAATTCCGCTTACCTGCCCCATGAAGTTGAAATGACCGAAGCTTTGCATGGAGTAGCAGACCACAGCACCGGCAAGCACGATCATCCATACCAGCTGAAGCCATACGAGCAGAAGCGGAAGAAAAGCAAAACTGCCGTAGATCGCATTATAGCGGCTGACATAAACGGCTCCTGAGACAAACAGCCATTGAAGCACTGTGAAACCGATACCGGTAAGGATACCTGCGAAAAATGCGTTTTTAAAGGGAACACGGGTATTGGGAATCAGAAGATACGCTCCGACAAAAAAGAACCATGTAAGCGTCATGGCTGCCAGGTCGAGCAGTCCTGATATCATTGGGGTGAGTGACTTGAACGGGATTGCTTCCTGTAGTGTGCTTGACATGAAGACATTGATGCCGCTTGCGCAGATCATCAGGATCGGGAGGATCAGAAATATCGCGGTATAGTCGGTTATTCTGCGCCAGATCGAGCGCCCGTGTTTTATGCCCCAGACAAGATTGAACGCCGATTCGACGTTTGATATCAGTGAGATAAGGGTCCAGAGCATTACGATCAGGCCGACTCCGACAAAAAGCCCTTCTGAAGCTTGGTTTAGATAGGAGTCTACAAATGTGAAGGCGTTTTCAAGGACTTCACGCTGAGCCGGAAAGTAGGTGAACAGCTGTGATTTCAGTATATTCTGAAATCCGAAACCGCGTGCGATCGCAAACAGCATGGCCAGCACCGGCACTGTTGCAAGCAGTGTGGAATAGGTTAGTGAAGCGGCCTGGCTTTGAAGATCGCGGTCAGTAAAGCTTCTTACCGAAAGATTCACCACTTTCAGGAATCTTACATGCCATCGGTTGTCAGGCTGTTCCCATATGCCCGTCGTAACGTATTGGACCCAGGCAGTCACACGCGAATGCCACTTCTCTGCGAGAAGCCGCATTTTTCCTTTCTGTGTGTTGTCTGCCTCTGGCATAGCTTCCTTGTATATGAGAAAGGGGCGGGGCATCAAGCCACCGCCCCTTTCTGGTTTATATCCGGGTGCCGTTTATTCGGCTGTTTCGTCGTTTTTGGTCAGCTCTTCGATTACAGCGCGGAGCTCATCTACACTGACTTCCTTAGCCTCGACGCTGATTGCGTTGCGGATAGCGTCAAAGAACTTGACAGTTGCGGCTGTGTTGGCAAGATTCTGGCGGGTCTTCTTGTCTGCAAGAAGCTTTTTGCCATATTCGGCATAGCTCTCTTCAGGCAGGTTGTTGAGACCATACTGGGCGAACTGGCGGCGTGCTGCGGCTACTGCTATTTACATTACGTCCTCTTCGCCGATCTTCACATCGAGCTTTTTGCCTACTTCGTCGCGGATCAGCTGCCATTTCACGTCGGGAACGACATACTTGTCAAAATCCTCGGCAAGCTTCTCGGCTGTCAGCTCGGGATTCTCGAGAAGAAGATAGCGCTTCAGGAAATCCTCGGGTACTTTCACGCTGTCGGCATATGTGTCCATGAGGTATTTGCGGGCGCTGAGCTGGAATACCTCCTGGCTCGACGGTGCAAACTGGGCGGCGATCATCTGGGCGACATTTTCGCGGTACTGCTCTTCATTCTCGATATTGGCTTGCGGACCAAAATCGTATTTATAGAACTCCTCACCAATTTCTGCTGGCTTCAGCATTATGATTTCCGATACTGTGAGCTCGAAATCCGACTTCACGTTGGCGGCTGCATCCTTGTCGGTGAGGTGGAGCATCGACGACATTTCGGTCGGATTGCCCTCACAGGTTGCCCATGGGTTGAAGACAACCTTGTCACCTACCTTGCAGTGGAGGAATTTTTCTGACTGCGATTTGTCCTTGAAGAACATCGGAGCGACGATTCCGTCGATAACCTGGATTGCGTCGGCGCTTTCCTTGATGCTGCCGTCCTCGTTGAGCTCCATGATGGTGCCTTTTATGAGAGCCTTCTCATCGGCTTCCTCTCCGGGAGTCTGTGCGCCGAAACGCTCGCGCAGAGCTTTGTCCTGCTCGTTGATCATCTCCTCGGTTACCTTTACGGTATAGAACGGAAGACTTACCTCCTTGTCGAGTTTCACGTCGATATCTGCAGGGAGAGCGAGATCAAAAGCAAAGGTGTAATCCTTCTGCTCCATGGTGATTGCCTGAGGCTCCGATGCGGGAAGCGGCTCGGCTATATAGACGATGTTGTTCTCTTTGATATACTTGTCGACAGCCTCGATCACGATGCGGTTCATTACCTCGCTCTTTACTTCTTTGCCGAAGCGGCGGGTAAGATGCTCGACGCTCACGTGGCCTTTGCGGAAGCCCGGTATGGTCTGGGTGGCGCCGATTTTTTTCAGTTCGGCCTTGACCTTGGCGGCATAGTCATTCTCCTCGACTGCCACAGTGATTTTGGCGGTCAGTCCATCTGGGTTTTTCTCGTAGCTAACGTTCATTTCTTTATCTTCGTAGATATATGATTTTCAAATGTCAATTGTCGGGCGACATGGAAGCCCATGTAACTCCGACTGCAAATTTAATCCTTAAATCGCAATTAAGCAATTTAAGAAAAAAAATCTTTGACAACCGTCGCACTCC
>JAIDKP010000244.1 GCA_029051445.1 Muribaculaceae bacterium
GTGTAGACACTTGCACCGCTGCCTGAGGTATTGGCAGTATCAGCCGTTTTGCTTTTTGGGGAAGCGGTAGCATTCTTTTTGGCTGTGGATGTAGCGGTGTTTTTTGCTGTAGTCTGTGTTGCAGTAACCTGTTTTTTAGTTTCAACCTGTTGCTGTGTGCTTTCCGTTTCTACATTCTGAGCGGCCGGGCCGGCGGAATGAGCCATCAGTCTTTCATCTCCCTCCGCTTCGTTTTCAGAGTCGGTCGTATTTTCGGCCATTTCCTCGTTGACAGCGTCTACGTCTCTTTTCTCCCGTATGGTGGTCACGATTTTGATTTCCTGTCCGCGTTTGACCGACTTGATGCCTCCGTTGGCACTTTTGAGAGCAGCCACAGTGATGCCATACTTGCGGGCTATCGATGTCAGAGTCTCACCTCTCGCCACTTTGTGCCATTGTGATTTTTCGGTCACAAGATAGTCTCCGTCGATTTTAGTGTTTGTAGACTCTCCCGTCGACGGCTCGACAACGAGTCTTCGCGCATATAGATTGTTGTCGTGGTTCACGATGCTGTCGCGGCTTGCGAGATAGCTGAAGATCTGCTTTGAAGGTAATATCAGCGGGTATGGTTTCACATCACCGGGTATATAGTCCTTGCGATATTGCGGATTCAGTACTTTGATTTCATCTACCGAGATGTTCAGCACGTCGGCGATCTGGCGGAAGTGTACGCGCTCGTTCACATAGATGCTGTCGGTGATGAGCGGGCGTTTTGCCAATGCAGGGCTGATACCGTGCTCAGGATAGTATGTCATCACGTAGTTTGCCGCGATGAACCCCGGTACATATCCTCTTGTCTCGTTGGGGAGAAACGGGTATATTTCCCAAAAATCGTGAATCTTGCCGTCGGAGTCTCCCAGTCTCTTCAGCGCCTTGTTCACATTGCCCGGACCGCAGTTGTAGGCGGCTATGGCAAGCGACCAGTCATTGTAGATCGAGTATAGTTGTTTCAGATATTTGGCTGCGATCTCCGACGAACGGTAAGGATCGCGGCGCTCGTCGACAATAGAGCTTACCTCCATGCCCATGCTCTTGGCAGTGTTGATCATGAACTGCCACAGGCCTGTTGCTCCCGAGCGTGACACAGCGTTAGGGTTCAGTGCCGACTCGATGATCGGAAGATATTTCAGCTCAAGAGGCAGACCCTCTCTTTCAAGAGCTTCCTCGAATATCGGCATATAGTACAGGCTCATGCCGAGCATGTTTTCTATGAGCTGGCGCCGACGCTGTGTGTACATGTCGATGTAGGTCCTGACAATCGAGTTGAACGGCATCTCGATAACAGTGGGCATTGCGGCGAGGCGTCTCACGATTTCCTCGTCACTAAGCTCTGTGTCGATGCGGCTGTCGGCGTTTCTGTCAAGATCCACGTAGTTCTGAAGATACCAGTTCTCAAGCATTGCCTGAGTGTTGGCCTCAATGCTCTGTGGAAATACAGTTGTACTGTCGGTAAATTCGCTCGACAGTGCAAGTATATTCTATGATTGATGTGTCACTGCGTGAGATTTTACAGAT
>JAIDKP010000245.1 GCA_029051445.1 Muribaculaceae bacterium
TGCCCTCGTGAGCCGGTACGGCCTGCGTTTTACCCGCCCCCCTTTATATTTCTGACTACCAATCTATTATATGATGCTGCGCTTGTTCCAAATATCGGTGTCGGAATAAATTTCGGCCATAGGTTCACACTGTATGCCGACTGGATGTATGCCTGGTGGAGCAATTCCGGTCATCATCGTTACTGGAGATTGTATGGAGGGGATATTGAGATGCGCATGCAACTTGGCGAAGGTAAGTCTTCGTCTAAAATTGCAGGACATTATGTAGGTGTTTACGGCACTATTGTCACTTATGATTTTCAGTTTGGAAATCATACAGGTGTTATCAGTGGCAAGTTCAATTATGGGGGAGGTGTCTCATACGGCTATATCTTACCGATCTCTAGCCGTTTGAGTCTTGACTTTTCTATCGGTATCGGATATATGTGGGGCCGGTACAGAAAGCACCATCCGGTTGATGACCATGATGTGTGGATTTCGACTCACCGTCTCAGATGGCTTGGCCCGACGAGGCTTGGCGTGGGACTTACATGGCTGATAGGAAATAATCATGTGAACAACAAGAGGAAAGGAGGTGCAAAATGAAAAAAGTGAATTTGCGTCTCGCAGCTTATTGTGTCATAGCTCAGCTGTCGGTTATGTCATGCACTCACAGGGAACTCTGCTATGATCATTCACACTGGGTGGATCTCAAGGTTGAATTTGACTGGAGCCTGGAGCCTGATGCTTCACCGCGAACGATGGTCATGTATCTGTTTCCGCATAATGGGGATGATCCTTACCGATATGAGATTACTGATATAAATGGTTCGATAGTGCGCGTTCCGTCGGGTGATTATGATGCAGTCGCCTTTAACGGAGATACGGAGACTTTTGTCGAGAGTGGAGCCGCATTTGGCGATTTTATGATCATAACAGACGAAGAGTCACTGCTTGCACCGATAAATCGTTCGGATTCAAAAGCTCCGCGACCAGAAGAAGCAGAAGACCAACCGGTGAAAAAGGCGCCTGAGACAATGTGGTCGGCATCACTCTCAGGTATCACAGTTCATTCGGCAACCACTGATCAGACAGTTTGCTTCACACCACAGGAATCGACAGTGATATATGATGTGGTTTTTAAAAATGTCGAGAATGTGAATGGGGAACTGGCTGTAAGTGCCGCTATCTCGGGTGTTGCCGAGGGGTATTGTCCTTCGGGGGCTATGCCTGCCGGCGCGAGTGTCACGGTTCCGTTTGCGGTCGGTATAACCGGTTCCACCTCGCTTGGCGGGTCGGTAACGCTGTTCGGACATTGTCCTGATACCGGTGACGCCCGTAAGCATATACTGACAGTGTACACTGCCAATCACTATTATTATAATTTCGATGTCACCGATCAGATTCATACTGCACCTGATCCACAACATATAACGATTGTCATTGACGGATTGAGACTTCCCGACCCTGATGATACAGGCATGCACCCTGAAGTGTCGGAGTGGACTGATGTCGTTAACGAGAACATCGATATGCTCTGAAAATAAAAAATATCACAACAGATTTAATCTATACAAATTATTATGATGCACCTTAAAAGCATGACATTTGCACTTGGAGCGCTTTTCATTATCGCATCTTGTACAGACGGCGAGAATGATGTGATCAAGAATGCGACAGAGATTACATTCAATACGCGTGTAAGTCGCGCAATGGTGACAACGACCGGGAGTCTTAAGGATTTTATGATATGGGCCGATGCCGACAATTACGCGAGTATGATCATTGATGGCGAGATCGCATCTAAAAAAGATGGACAGAGTTTCTTTTCGCTGGATAATCCGAAGATCTGGCCTCCTGATGTACATGCAATAAGATTCTGGGCAGTCTCACCATCAGATATTTCTGCCGATATAATTACGACGAGTCAGTCAATAAAAGATTTTACGCCGAATGCGGATATAGCCAAACAGGTTGATCTTGTTACCGCTTATACACGTCAAGAGCGTTCGGACGGCACGACGAACATACCTTTGAAATTCAACCATGCACTCTCGCAGATCATCATACGTGCCAAGGAAGCGGGTGGCGACAACGAGACAAAGAAAATTTTAATAAAGGGTGCTTGGATTGTCAATGCACGCAGTCAGGGCAGTCTTGTGTGTACCGATGTGGCAGATGACAATTACATGTCGTGGAGTGTCCCGGTGTCATCTGCCAAGAAGGTGTATGGCACGGAGTTTGAAACGGCAATAGAGCTTACACATGAGTTCAGGTCGCTTCTGGATTACAATAAGACGACAGGCAGCGGTACAAATATGATGCTTGTGCCTCAGCAGCTTGACACATGGAATATAAATGATGATGTTGAAAAGGTCTCAAATAGCAATAAAGGTGCTTATATACTTTTGCTTTGCCGTGTTGAGGCCGTGCATAGCGGAGGCGTTCATGAAGGAGAGCAAAGCGGATCTGTGAAGCCCGGCACCACGAGTCATATACATCAGATGTTCCCATATACCGAGCGGTTTGATGAGTCGGAGTACGGCTATACATGTGTGCCGATCTCAACCAACTGGGAGGCCGGAAAATCATATGTGTATAATCTCGAATTCTGTGGCGCTTATGCCGGTGCAGGAATTTATCCTCCTGTCGGGGAGCTTGCCGGTATGTCCGACGGTGGAGGCTCATATGTGAAAACGCCTCCCGCCGACAAGAATGTGGGTGATCCTGTACTTGACAGTCCGATTATATTTGATGTCAATGTAACCCCATGGGACGAGCGTCCGTGGACTCCCGGACAGTCGGATGCTGATGCGGAAGCAGATACAGCATCTGAGGACATTTGACAGACTTATGCTTCCACTGTAATATCTTTTTGAGATATTGTATTATTAGTTTACGCTTCATGAATTTGAAAATTGCAGTTAAATATGCCATGGCTACCGTAATGGTGTCATTGTCGGCAGGTTGCGATGATGATCCATTCGGCAAAGGCAGTGCAGATGTGACGGACCGGCTTTTTTTTGAAGCGGAGGTGGCATCGTCGTGGCACAACGGTATGCCTATCTCGCGTTCGGGCAGCGAGCAGATCTCGGTTGACGAGACGTTGTCCAGTCTGCCCGACGGCACGCAGCTTTATCTTGTCACTGAGGTCCATGCTCTTGACAATGTTGTAGCTGAGGCCGATTCCAAGCAAAGTCGCGGTTCTCAAATAAACAAGACTGAAGATTTCCCCACGACATTCGGGCTTTCGGGCTTTTGTTATACGGGTGATTTCGAAGATTATGCATCATCGGAGATCCGGTCTAATTTTGTGAGCGACATGGAAATGAAGAAGGAGGGGTATCCGGCAGACAAGGATGTCAGGCTTGACTGGCCCGGTGCCGGAAGCGGTCTCCGATTCTATGCATATGCTCCCTACGGCAGTCAGGGCAATGGTCTGATGGTTGCAGATGACAAGCCTTGGATAACTTATACTGTCAATTCAGATGTAAAGAAGCAGGTGGATCTTCTGACGGCAGTTTCCAGCGTACTTCCCGGTAGCGGATCGGGCGATAAAGTGAAGCTGAGTTTCGGTCATGCCCTTTCGGCTGTCACATTCACTACAGGTGATGCCATGGCAGCCGGAAAGGTCACCGGTATATCAATATCAGGGGTCTATGGAACCGGAACAACTCTGATCGGGTCGGGTGAATGGACAACCTCAGGAACTCCGTCGGTATTTACTACCGGTGAAATATCGATAGATTTGAGCTCCAGTGGATCGGAGAACGTATATGTCGGTAGCGGTCAGCAGATAACCGGCGGCAAAGAGAATCTGACAATGTTCATGATTCCGCAGACTCTCCCGCAGGAAGCAAAGCTGACAGTCAGATGCACGGATGCGCTCAGCAACAGCAGCTGGACTGTTGATGCCGATATTTCAGGCGTTAAGTGGGAACCGGGCAAGCTGTACAAATACTCGCTGTCGACATCGGGAGTTGTCGTGACACCCGTTGTGGAGATGACGTATGCAAAGACAAGGAAAACCGCTCCTGATCAGAAAAATGGATATCTTACAACGGAAAGTGAGGTCGAGATACCTTATTCAGGTGTGTTGCCCGGAGTCAGTGTGAAGTCATATCTCAGGATAGCACAGGCAGGAAAGTCGACAGAGGCAGTTGTAGGATCGGGTTTCAAGGTCAAAGCATCGACCGACGACGGCAAGACATGGACTGATTGCGTGTGGGAGCCAGAAAAAAAAGTGGAGGCAGCGGCAGGCACAACAGTTTCGACTTCCAAAGGAACTCTGCTTCTTGAGCCTCAGTCAAATTTCAGCCAGCTTAAAACCTTGACAGAGGCAGGAAATGGTACGGAAGATAGTCCGGTAGATCTGAGCGGAGGCGGCGAGACTGCAAACTGCTACCGTGTATCGGATCACGGCTATTATAAATTCCCTCTTTACTACGGCAACGCCCGCAATAAAGACGGCAGTGACAACACCAAGGCCTACACGATACAGAATGATGTGGCAAACCGTATGCTGTGTTATGTGGATCATCGTGGTGAACCTGTCACCAAAGCAAAAATAAGCGATCAGACAGGAGCTCCGCTTAAAGATGCCGTGCTTGTGTGGGAGGACGCGCCCGGGCTTATAAGCGATGTGAAACTCGACGGCGATTTTGTTTCCTTCCATGTGGGGAAACACACGCTGACACAGGGCAACGCACTTATTGCAGTTCATGACCAGAAAGGGGATATAGCATGGAGC
>JAIDKP010000246.1 GCA_029051445.1 Muribaculaceae bacterium
GGCCTGACCATGATGCAGAATTCTGTCCAAATATTGCAGGTTTAAATATTTTTCTTTTGTATATTTGCAAATAAACATAAACAACCACTACATCAATACCAGCGACCCAGATGGATCAGAATAAACGCACGTGCCTCTATGACAGTCACGTTAAACTCGGAGCTCAGATCAGCCCGTTTGGAGGGTTTGACATGCCTATCCAGTACAAGGGAATTGTTGAGGAACATAATGCCGTCAGAAATGCCTGCGGTATCTTTGATGTCTCACACATGGGAGAAGTGGCTGTGACCGGTCCTGATGCGGAAAAGTTTGTGAATTACATATTCACCAATGATCTGACCGGCGCACATGCGGGTAAATGCTATTATGGCATGATGCTTCATCCGACGGGTGGCACAGTTGATGATCTTATCGTCTATAAGCGTGGCGAGAACGATTTTTTCCTTGTGATCAATGCTGCAAACATCGATAAAGATGTTGACTGGATCACGAGTCATGCAAAAGGTTTTGACGTAAAGGTTGACCACCAGAGCGAACAGTATGGTGAGATAGCCATTCAGGGGCCTGCTTCAGAGTCAGTTGTGACAGATGTTCTTGGACTGCCTGTTGCAGACCTCGATTTCTACTGCTTCTCTACCTATGGGTATAATGGCGAGCAGGTGATAGTAAGCCGTACCGGATATACCGGTGAAGATGGCTTTGAAGTGTATGCAAGCCCGGCGACAACACAGAAGGTATGGGAGACGCTGATTGCATCGGGACGCGTTGAGCCGTGCGGACTCGGCTGTCGCGATACCTTGCGCTTTGAGGTGGGGCTCCCCCTCTATGGCGATGAGCTTGCCGATGACATATCGCCTATTGAGGCAGGTCTCGGTGTATTTGTGAAACTCGACAAACCGGACTTTATCGGGAAAGAGGCTGTGGCTTTACAGAAATCCGAAGGCCCCAAACGGAAGCTTGTAGGCATCGAACTTCAGGATCGTGCCATCCCTCGTCATGGATATGAGGTGCTTAATGCCGATGACGAGGTTATCGGCCATGTGACGACCGGTTACCATGCCATATCTGTAGACAAGAGTATCGCCATGGCTCTCATAGATGCCAAATATGCGGCTCTCGGCACAGAAATCAAGGTGCGCATCCGTCGCAAAGTTTTCCCGGCAGTTGTAGTAAAAAAGAAATTCTACAAGAAAAGCTACAAGCAGTGATCTGCAACAGCTCATTTACCAGACTAAATAATAACAAGACCACAATATAACACGATCATGAGTAAGATCTACTACTCCCCTTCCCACGAGTATATCCGTGTGGAGGAAGATGGCACCGGATTCATCGGTATCAGCGATTTCGCACAGCATCAGCTCGGCAACGTTGTGTATGTCGACATGCCTGAGGAAGGCGACGAGATCACTGCGGGCGAGGATTTCGGAGCAATCGAGAGCGTGAAGGCAGCCAGCGATCTTATAGCTCCTGTCAGCGGTACTGTAATCGCAATCAACGAGGCACTTGAGGAAAATCCCCGCTTAGTCAACGAGGATGCTATGGCCAATTGGATTATAAAGGTCGAGATTTCTGACGCAGAGGAGCTTAACAGTCTGCTTGACGAGACTGCCTACAAGGCTCTGTGTGATAACGAACACTGATTTCCCAACAAGAAATCGATAAAAGCATTCCCGCGTTGACTCCGGCCATTGAAGGCATCCGGAGGGCGCGGGATTCGCACTTTAAACACCACATATCAGAACAACAATCATGCCACATAGATATTTTCCCCATTCACAGGAGGATATCGCCTCAATGCTCGAGACATGCGGAGTAAAGTCTCTTGATGATCTGTATGCCGATGTGCCTGAGCAGCTTAAATTCAAGGGTACATATAATGTGCCGTCGGAGATGAGCGAACATGAGGTGAGAAAGTTCTTCAACACTCTTGGCAAAAAGAATACATCATTCGATACAATACTTGCCGGTGCCGGATTCTATGACCATCAGGCTCCGGCTGCAATCGGTTCGCTTATATCACGGTCGGAGTTTCTGACAGCCTACACTCCGTATCAGCCGGAGATCTCACAGGGAACTCTTCAGTACATATTTGAGTATCAATCGATGATGGCATCTCTTACCGGAATGGAGGTGTCAAATGCATCAATGTATGACGGTGCGACTGCTGCGGCAGAAGCCATGATGATGGCTGTGGCGTCAGGACGCAAGAAAAACCGTGTACTTGTTTCTGCTACAGTCGCTCCGGCGGTCAAGTCGGTTGTGAAGACTTATGCCAAGTATCATGGAATTACTGTTGATGAGATTCCTGCCACAATCGGTGGAACGACGTCGCTTGCTGATATGGA
The DNA here is from genome assembly GCA_029051445.1 of Muribaculaceae bacterium. GTDB lineage: Bacteria > Bacteroidota > Bacteroidia > Bacteroidales > Muribaculaceae > JAFLTL01. The sequence goes on from JAIDKP010000246.1 coordinate 2,349, forward strand.
ACAGATGCTTGCCACAGGAGATGTCGCCGGTGTTATTGTTGCGACTCCAAACTTCTATGGTATACTTGAAGATTATACAGGTGTGGCCGATATGTGTCACAAAGTCAAGGCTCTCCTGATCATGCACTGCATTGCAGGAGATCTTGCCTCTGTCAAGAGTCCAGGAGAATGGGGAGCGGATATTGCAGTAGGAGACGCACAGTCACTTGGTATTCCTCTGAGTTTCGGCGGCCCTTATCTCGGTTTCCTCTGTGCTAAAAAAGCTTTGATGAGAAAGATGCCCGGACGTATCGTCGGAGCGACCAAAGACAGTGAAGGCCGCCGCACATTTGTGCTGACACTCCAGGCCCGTGAACAGCATATACGCCGTGAAAAGGCGACAAGTAACATATGTTCCAATCAGGGACTTATGGCTCTGTATGTGACCATATACATGTCGCTGCTTGGTGTCAAAGGTCTTCAGGAAACTGTCAATGCCGGAGTTGCCGGAGCGCATTGGCTTTGCGACCAGCTCACATCGACAGGCAAATTCAATATGACATATCCCGACAGTGTATTCCTCAACGAGTTCTGTCTGACAGTCACTACAGGAACATGCATTGAAAAATTCATGACAGAGGCCGCAGCCAGTGGAATCCTTGCCGGAGTGAGACTTGAAGACGACAGACTTATGATAGCCGTAACAGAGACCGCATCGAGAGAAAGTCTTGAGAAACTTGTGGAAATTGCTCAAAACCTCTGATATAAATTCAATTATGAATCGTGACTTTTACAGTAATCTCATTTTTGAGATTTCGCGTCCCGGACGTAAAGGGTATCATCTGCCCAAGAACGGATTTAAAGAGGTGGCACTCCCCTCTCATCTCATGCGTGAGAATATGCCGGATCTTCCCGAAGCTGACGAGCCATCGGTTGTGCGTCACTACAACAATCTGAGCACTAATAATTTTGGTGTAGACACCGGTTTCTATCCTCTCGGATCGTGCACGATGAAGTACAATCCGAAAATAAATGAAGAGATTGCATCACATCCTTCGATCACACATCTGCATCCGATGCAACCTGAATCGACCGTGCAGGGTGCGCTTGAGCTTTATCATACTCTCCAGACCTATCTGTCGGAGATCGGCGGAATGAAGGAGTTTACGCTCAATCCTTTTGCCGGAGCACATGGCGAACTCACCGGCCTTATGGTGATCAGAGCCTATCATATGTCGCGCGGAGATGATAAGCGTGTGAAGGTGATTTTGCCTGACAGCGCCCACGGTACCAATCC
>JAIDKP010000247.1 GCA_029051445.1 Muribaculaceae bacterium
CCGCACTATAGCACCGGATGTGACCGAGTATGGACGTCTTGTGTTTCCACGTCCGGTGGAGACGCTTGTGGATACAGGCCAGGGCGGTAATATAAGGATTATGTCGCTTGACCGTTGTCCGGAGCCTGTATGCCGTGTGACGGTCGTGTGGCCCGCGGGGCTTATGGACACCGGTGTATTGCCACCGGCATTGATGGCGGCTGCGGCATTGAGGGAAGGTACCTCACGGCTGACGGCTTCTGAAATTTCATCAATGCTTGAGAGTAATGGGGCATGGCTTGCGTCTGAAACGGTGCAGGAATACACATACCTGCATCTTTATGCTCTCAACCGCAGGCTTGGGCCGGTTCTTGACGTATTGAGGGAAATCATAAACGATCCGGTTTTTCCCGAAGACCGCATCGATGCATTGCGTCAGCGCCACGCTGAGTCTGCACGTCAGAACCGCTGTCGGGTGTCATATATGGCGGATATCGCATTGCGTCCTCTGATGACCGGAAAGAATCATATGCGTTCAAGAATCTCGTCGCCCGATGATATTCTGTCGGTGCAGGCATCGGATCTCGAGGTGTATTGGAAACACCTGAAAAATACATGTGCTCCCACTGTGTGGATTGCTGGAAATGTGTCGGATGAGGTTATGAATGAGGTTTCGTCGTTTGTTGCCGGTCTGACGGCTTCTGCTGATGCCAGGCGTGTTGTGAATGGCAAACCACTTTATAGTCCCGAGGCTAAAAATGAGGTCGTAACAGGAATCGAAGATGTGAAGCAGGCTGCTATTGCGATGGGGATGCCGGTTCCTGGAGCAACCGATCGCGACCACATGCTGCTGCGTACGGCTGTCAGTGCTCTGGGAGGCTATTTCGGGAGCAGACTTAATGCCAACATCAGAGAAGATAAAGGCCTGACCTACGGCATAGGTGCTAATCTGCGCATGTCGTCGCAGGGAACCTACCTCTACATCCAGGCTCAGGCCGATGAAGGCTATATCGACCGGGTTGTCGCTGAGACTGCTAAAGAGATGCGCGGTTTATGGGAAAACCCGTTGTCGGCTGCTGAAAAGGTGGCTGTCAGGAGAAATCTTCAGTCACGTCTTGCGGGGATGCTCGACTCTCCGTTTGCCACGCTTGACTATTGTCTTGCGATGCAGCAGACAGGAGTGGATCTTAGTTTCTTCGACCGCTCGCAGGATGCGCTTGACTTTACGGCAGAGGATATAGCCCGTGTCGCACAGAAGTATCTTAACCCCGATAATCTGTCGGTTTCAATAGCTAAGAAATTATGAAAGACTCATTGCACAACGAGACTCCTGATACAGATATCCATGACGATCGCCGCTGGACGGTGCTTTCAAGCAAGTACTTGTGGAAACGGCCGTGGCTTACTGTGCGCCTTGAGCATGTCAGGCTGGCCAACGGACTTGAGGCTCCTGAATTCTATATTCTGGAGTATCCTGACTGGGTAAATGTTATCGCCATAACCAAGGAGGGGGAGATGGTGATGATACGTCAGTATCGTCACGGAGTGGATCGTTGTGACTATGAGCTTTGTGCCGGGGTGATAGAACCTGGCGAAGCCCCGGAGGCCGCAGCGCGCCGGGAGCTTCTTGAAGAAACGGGTTTCGGCGGCGGCGAGTGGAGCCAGATAGCTAAACTTGCTCCCAATCCATCTACACAGACCAATTGGTCTCACTCGTTTCTGGCTGTAGGTGTCGAGCGTATCGATTCACAGCATCTTGATGGTGCCGAGGATATCTCGGTGCATCTGATGAGCCGTGAGCAGGTATTGGAGCTGCTTCGCAGCGGTGAGATCATTCAGGCTCTGATGGCTGCTCCTCTGTGGAAATATTTTGCAAATTCAGGGCTGTTATGACTCTTATCAAGGAAAAAGAAGACCGCATCGCAATTTCAGGGTATGCCAGGGACCTCGCCCGAGCACTCAGAGAAGTGGCGGTTGCCGGTGACATAGGGCGGATGCGCCGCCATGTCGAGGCTGCGCTTGAAGCCGGACTGGTCGATCGTGACAGCCACGGCATGCATCCGGTGGTGCGTGGGCTTGATACGGCTCTTACACTCTGCCGCAATGTGGCTCCGGACCGCAATATGGTTGTGGCTACTCTTCTAAGTCGTATTGTCGGCACGGAGCTGACGGTCGATAGGATCCGTCAGGAATGGGGTGACGATATAGCAGGGCTTGTCGAGGGGCTGACACGTGTCGCATCGCTTTATGGAAAGGGAAATACTGTATTTACAGAGAATTTTCGCAATCTACTATTGACGTTTGCCCGCGATCTCCGGGTCATAATCATAATGATTGTTGACCGTCTGGCATTGATGACGGCAATAAACCATCACCCTGACCATGATTTTGTCAGGGGAGTGGCACGTGAATCGGCTATGCTTTATGCTCCGCTGGCACACCGTCTGGGACTTTATGGCATGAAGTCTAAACTGGAGGATATGGCGCTGAAGTATACTCTGCGCGACACCTACACCATGATCGCCCGCAAGCTCAATGCCACCAAAGTCGCCCGTGATGCCTATATTGCCGATTTCATCGCGCCGGTGAAACAGCGTCTTGAAAAAGAGGGGCTGAAGTTTGATATAAAGGGTCGCACGAAGAGTATCGCTTCCATCTACAACAAGATGAAGAAGCAGGGTACAGATCTCGACCGCATTTACGACCTCTTTGCCATACGTGTCATAATAGACACCCCTCCTGAACGGGAGAAAACCGATTGCTGGACAGCCTATTCGATCGTCACTGACATGTATCAGCCTAATCCGTCGAGGATGAAGGACTGGATAAGCGTGCCGAAGAGCAATGGGTATGAGTCGCTGCATATCACGGTAATGGGGCCCGCCGGGCGATGGGTCGAGGTGCAGATACGTACACGCCGTATGGATATGGTGGCAGAGCGTGGCCTTGCTGCACACTGGAAGTACAAGGGGCTGAAAGCCGAGAATAATCTCGATGCGTGGATGAACAACGTCCGCGACATACTTGAAGCGGCCAAGGATGGAGAACAGTCGGACATGATGCGCGAACTGCGCATGGATGTCTACGATAACGAGGTCTTTGTGTTTACTCCCAAAGGCGATCTTTACCGTCTGCCGCTCGGAGCGTCGTTGTTGGATTTCGCGTTTGCCATACACTCGCGTCTCGGATGCATCTGCACAGGTGGAAAAGTCAACGGGAAGAACGAGCGCCTCAGCTACCGCCTCCGAAGCGGTGATACTGTTGAGGTGATGACTTCGCCGCAGCAGACCCCGAAACAGGACTGGCTGTCGATTGTGGTCACCTCAAAAGCGCGAAACAAGATCCGTCAGACTCTTAACGAGCGTGCCGGCCGGGAGGCTGAGCTTGGTAAGGAGCTTCTGGCCCGCCGTTTCAAAAACCGTAAGATCGATGTCGAGGAGGCCGTGCTGATGAAGGTGATAAAGAAGCTTGGTTTCAAGACTGTAACAGATTTCTACAGCGAGATACAGGCCGAACGTCTCGACCCGTCGTCAGTGATAGAGCGTTATCTTGAACTTGCTGCTCCTCAGGAGGCAGCGGAGAGAATCTCGGCAGAGGAATTCACGTTGCAGAATCAGGATGCTGACTCCGATCGCGGTCCCGGCAATGATGTTCTTGTCATTGGTGATAATGTAAAGGGGATAAGTTACAGACTGTCGAAGTGCTGTAACCCGATATACGGAGATGAAGTATTTGGTTTTGTGGCAAGTGACGGAGCTGTTAAGATACATCGTGACGACTGTCCGAATGCCATGCATCTGCGGCAGCGTTATCCTTACAGGGTGATTGCTGTGAGATGGTCAGGAAAGCTTGGTGCGTTGCTTGGAGTTTCGCTCCGCATTGTCGGGCGCGACGACATAGGTATCGTCACAAATATCACATCGCTAATCGGCAAAGAAAAAAATGTGGTGTTGCGCAGTATCGCCATAGATTCTCACGACGGACTATTTCAGGGGCAACTCACGGTAGGTGTCCCCGACAATGCGACTCTGCAGTCGCTGATAAAGAAAATTAAAACAGTAAAAGGTGTAAAGGATGTTGAAAGAAGTAAATAGGTTCATGCTGCCCGGGATTGCACTGGGAGCTTTGTTTCTGGTTTCATCATGCGGTCAGTCGCCGGAGGAGAAGGCTGCCCGCAGTCTCTACGCACAGGCCGAGGCACATGCGCAAGCCGGCTCATATGTTGTGGCTGTTCAGTTGCTTGACTCGATCGAACGCAACTATAAGGATCAGATTGATGTGCGTCGCGACGCGATGCATTTGCGTCCGGGTATAATTGAGGAAGCCACTCTTATTGAGATTTCTACCAACGACTCTCTGCAGGCCGAAATGCGCAAGGCCTATGAGGAGGCACTTCCGTCAATGAAAAAAGTAAACAGGGAGGAACTTGTCGAACCGTATTGGATAGCTGCCGACGGTAATAACGATAATTTTCTGAATACTACCGGTGTGCAGGCGCGTGTCAGTGCCGACGGTGAGTTCTATATGCTTTCCGAGGTTATCGGTGCCGGCAACCTTCATCACAATTCGTTTACACTTAAGACAAAATCAGGTGAATCAGTCTCTAGCGGTGTAGTTCCTTTTGACGGAGAACTTAATTATCGTATCTCCGGCTCTGAAACAGTGACTTACGATGCGGCACGCTGTGACTCTGTAGGCATGTTTGCCGAGCAGCATCAATCGACTCCGATGACGCTGATTTTCAATGGTGAGGATGGCAAGTCAAAAAGCATCAATTTAACTGCGAAACAGGTCGACGGGATTGCTGCCGCTTACCGTATGGGGCATGCTCTGACTCAGGGGCATCGTCTTGCGTTGCAGCGCAATATGCTTGAAAAGCGTCTTGCTATCGCCCGCGATCAGAAAGCTCGCACATTCCGCGAGTGATCTGACAGTGGCGTGAGTCGTGGCCGAGGCCGATGTGTGAGAGCTCCTGCAACAAGCATCAGAGCGGCAAGCGACAAAAGCAAGTGTTTTGTTTTCATTCCGTATAAGATTAAACAAATTAACAGAGGGTGACACATATGGCCGGATTTTGACGGCCTTTTGTGTCACCCTCGTATACTTGATAACTTTTAGTATGGCTCTTTTGTTCTCAGTTTCCGAGTGCCTGATCTATGTCGGCCACTATGTCGTCCATATCCTCAAGTCCGACAGAAATACGTATTGTAGTTTCCTTTACATCCATTGACCGGCGTTTCTCGGGATCAAACGGACCGAAGATTGTGCTCCACGGGTGTATGGCAAGTGTCTTGTTGTCGAACAGATTGGTCGCGCGTTTTACTATCTGCAGGCGGTTCAGGAAGTCATAACATGCCTGTTCTGATGGCAGATCGATGGTCATCATCGCGCCTCCTGTCGGGCCGAACTGGCGTGCCGCGATATCGTGGTATGGGTGTTCGGGAAGGCCTATATAGTTGACTTCGACAATGCCTTTCAATCCTTTGAGACGTTGTGCAAGCTCAAGAGCATTGGCACTCTGAAGCCTGTAGCGTGCGTCGAGGTTCTCGAGTCCGAGAGTCTGCATGTAGGCAGTGTGCGGGTTCATATAGGCTCCGAGATTCATGAGTGTGTCGAAGCGCATCCGCTGTCTGAATCCCTCGATGTTGCCGTAGTCGATCACAAGGCCTCCTATCGAAGTGGCTCCGCCGGAGATGTATTTTGTGCTGGATATTATCTCGATGTCTATTCCGAGTGCTTTTGAGTCGAACTCGGTGAAAGGAATGGCGGTAGTGTCGGCTACCACAGCCACACCACGTTTATGGGCGAGTGCTGCGACAGCAGGTATGTCGGCTACTTCGAGTTGCGGATTAGTCACTATCTCAAGAAACACGCATGAAGTGTTGTCGTCGATAGCTGCCTCGACGGCGTTCAGGTCTGTCAGATCTATGCAGCGTGCCTCGACGCCGAAACGGCTGAGTGTTCCGGTGATGAGTGCAAACGTGTTTCCGAAAAGATGCCGCGAGGTGACTATGTTCTGTCCGGCCGACGTCAGGGTAATGAGTACGTTGGATATTGCAGCCATACCGGAGTTTACGGCAACTACATCTATCGCTCCGGTGAGAGCTTTTATGCGGTCCTCGAAGTGTATGACCGTGGGGTTGGTCACACGCGAGTAGTCGGGATCATCGCTGCGGCCGCAGAAAGAGTCGGCCATCTTGTCGGTGTCGGGAAACTCATAGGCGCAGGTGTGGTATACCGGCATGGCAATTGCCCCATAGGCATCGCCCCGACGGAATCCGGTGTGAATGGCTTTGGTCTGCTTTTTCATTTTGGTTATTTGTTTTTTGCGCGCATCGTGTCCCAGATGAGGTAGACGATGAGCAGACAGTAGATAACTATGCCGAGCGACTGGAGAGTTGAGTCGGTGAGGCCGCTTTGATATTCAAATCCGAAGAAGCGGGTGAGTGCTGCAAATACGCCGAAAAGAGCACCGCCTGCGATAAGGCCGGAAGCTATGAGTGTGCCACGGTCACGGCGTGCGTCATTGACCGCTTTTTCCTTTGAACGTGTCGACACAAGCCATGCGATGGCTCCACCCACAAGAAGCGGCGTGTTGAGCGAGAGAGGGATGAACATGCCCAGGCAGAATGCGAGCGCGGGTACACCGAGCCAGTTGAGCAGCAGTGCGAGCACAATACCTGTCATGTATAGAATCCATGGAGTGTCGCCGCCCATCATAAGAGGCTCGATCACATTGGCCATTGCGTTGGCCTGCGGAGCGACAAGGGCATTGGGTCCGGAAAAACCGTAGACTTCATTGAGCACGAGGATCACGCCTCCGACGGTCGCAGCCGACACGAGTGTGCCGAGAAATTTCCAGCTCTCCTGTTTGCGCGGTGTCGATCCGAGCCAGTAGCCTACCTTGAGGTCTGTCACAAAACCTCCGGCCATTGACAGTGCTGTGCAGACAACGCCGCCGATTACCATCGAGGCCACGATGCCGGTTGTGCCGTTCAGACCGATCATCACAAATATCGCCGATGCGATTATAAGGGTCATAAGTGTCATGCCCGATACCGGATTTGTACCTACGATCGCTATAGCGTTTGCCGCAACGGTTGTGAAAAGGAATGCTATGATTGTGACAACCAGCCATGCTACAGCGGCCTGCCAGAGCGACGATATGACTCCTGTCCAGAAGAAAATGAACACGGCGATGAGAGCAATGCCGAGACAGAAAGTGATGGTTTTCATGGAGAGATCAGTCTGCCAGCGCACTGTCTTCTGTGTGCCTGCATTAGCACCGCCTTTGAATTCACGTCCTGCAAGTCCGACGGCCTGACGGATTATCGGCCATGACTTGATGATGCCGATCACACCGGCCATTGCGATACCGCCGATGCCTATCATGCGGGCATAGCCGGAGAATATGCTCTGTGAGTCCATTGCTGCGATCTCGGCAGAGCCGTAGGTGCCCATGAGCGGGATTAGAACCCACCATACATAGAATGAACCGGCGCAGATGATGAACGAGTACCTGATGCCGATTATATAGCCGAGTCCGAGCAGAGCGGCGCTTGTGTTGACCGACAGTACGAGTCGTGTCTTCTCGGCTATGGCCTCTCCCCACGATGTGAGCTGTGTGTTTAGTGTGCCGGCCCAGAAACCGAATGTCTCCACAATATAGTCGTAGATACCTCCGATAAGTGATGCGATGACCAGTGTCTTGGCCTGTGAGCCGTCGGAGGCACTCTGTCCGCTTGCGAGTACCTGGGTTGTCGCTGTTGCTTCAGGGAAAGGATATTTTCCGTGCATGTCCTTCACAAAATATTTGCGGAAGGGTATGAAGAACAATATGCCGAGAATGCCACCGAGAAGTGACGCGAGGAATATCTGGAAGAAATTTACTGTGATTTCCGGATATTTTGCCTGAAGAATATAGAGAGCCGGAAGTGTGAAGATAGCACCGGCCACAATCACGCCTGAACATGCTCCGATGGATTGTATTATGACGTTCTGCCCCAGTGGATTTTTGATTTTGAGAGCGCCGCTGATACCGACTGCTATAATGGCTATGGGAATAGCGGCTTCGAAGACCTGGCCTACTTTCAGTCCAAGATATGCGGCTGCGGCGCTGAATAT